>CAZAMQ010000011.1:0-44865 GCA_964486225.1 uncultured Thermoplasmata archaeon
AATTCCAGAGCGGTCCGTGGAACGCAACCACGCTCATCGACAGTGTCGCTGCCGAGGGAGTGGTCAATTACAGTTATGTTGACCTCAACAAGGGCACGGCCGACGATATATACTGGTGGTACGTGGTTCGTGCAGTCGGAACGAACGGATTGGAAGAAGAGAACACCGACGCGGTGCAGGAGACCGGTGCGGAAACGGTAACCTTTGATATTCCACTGTATGTTGGCGGTGATGCCGACGGCTGGAACTTTGTGTCATTCAATCTGATACCGACGGACACCTCACTGGAAACGATACTGGCGGACATCGCCGGTAACTACGACAAGTTGATGTTCTACGACGCATCTACCGGAGAATGGAGTTCTTATGTACCCGGAAGAGCTGACAGATACAACAATTTGGATACGTGGAACCATCAGATGGGCATCTGGGTACACATGACTACAACGGACACATTGACAATCACGGGTACTCTACCAACAAGCACGGATATCACCTTACAGCCTGGTTGGACCATGGTGGGTCTGCCCAGTGAAACAGCGGGTAACCATGGACTGCCCGGAGAAGTTGACAGGATTGGATACTTCGACGGAACAGAGACATATAATTTAGCATACGACAACAATCCAGGTGTATTCGTTTTCGAACCTGGAAAAGCTTACATGATACACAACACAGAGACGGATGCAGTGACGTGGACAGTATATTACTGAACCCAAACACTTTATCTACTACTACCATCTCTAAACAAACAGAAAAGAAACGCCTTCGGGAATACTTCGGATGACGATACAGGTAAAAACTTTTTACAATATTAAAAATTTTGTCTATTTGTAACATAAATCTTATATTGGAACAATTTATGTGTGAAATATGGTCAGTACATCGGAGATCGTAAGACAATACATACAGAAACGACCGTCCCTTTACGGAAGTCTGGAAAAGGACATAATCAATTACAGTGCTTTAGCGAGGATAATCAATAAAGAGATGAAAACCAAGGGGGAAGGGGGAAGGAGCGTTACCTCCATCAAAATGGCCTTGATAAGGAACCGGGAGAGACTGATAAATGAAAAGATGAAGGAGAAAGATGATATCGAAAAGATATATCAGGATACAAGTATCGAGGTAAAGGATAAAGTTATCGTAGTACATTCATTGACGGAACTAAAGACCACACCTATTGTATTCTCTAAAACCAAAAGTGGTTATACCTATGTGATAAAAGAAAATGAAGCTAAGAAAGTAAGTAAGTTGGATACAGTAAAGATAAAGGATAGTCAATGCTTGATCACTTTAAAAAGCACATTCGAGGTGGAGGATGTACTGGGTGTATTAGGCCATATATTGTCTTCACTCGCAGGAAGACATATCAATATAACAGAGATAATATCCTGCCGGGAGGACACACATATAGTTGTTAATAGAAAAGACACGCCCAGAGCATTCGAGGTGATATCCGATCTTCTCAATTTCTAAGACCCTTAATTATATTCTTTTTGTTACATATGTATAATATACAGAATTGATGTTACAGATATTACGAAATCATTATAAACACGTTCCTTTTGACATACCGAAGAATGGATAAAAGTAGGATGTTCCTTGGAAAAAAGCGGCAAGATACGAAAGGGATGCAGCCGTTCTTTTCTTCTTACTTTTCATACTTACAAATATTTTATGGATGGTGGACAAAGTGCCAAAGAGATATGACATAGAGAAGATAATGATAATAGGTTCTGGTCCCATCGTTATAGGACAGGCATGCGAGTTCGACTATTCGGGTTCCCAGGCATGCAAAGCATTAAACGAAGAAGGATATAAAGTGGTCCTAGTAAATTCCAACCCAGCTACGATAATGACGGACCCCGACATGGCGGATAAAACATACGTTGAACCATTAACGCCCGACTTCGTCGAAAAGATAATCGCTAAAGAAAGGCCCGATGCCTTGCTTCCCACCCTGGGCGGTCAAGTCGGTTTGAACATCGCTTTCCATCTATCAAGGATAGGTGTTCTAGATAAATATGATGTTCAACTAATAGGGGCGAATGCAAAGGCCATCGATAAAGCAGAGAATCGGGAACGATTCAAAGAGGCCATGGAAAAAATTGATGTGCCGTGTCTAGAAGGAAAGTCCATCAGTACGGTGGAAGAGGGCGTTAAATTCGCGGAAGAAATAGGTTATCCCGTGATCGTAAGACCAGCCTATACACTTGGAGGTTCGGGTGGGGGCGTTGCACATAACGAAAAAGAGTTGCGGAACATCACAAAACGCGGTCTTAGGCTAAGCATGATCAATCAGGTACTTGTGGAAGAGAGTGTTGTGGGATGGAAGGAATACGAGTTCGAGGTAATGCGTGATCTGGCGGATAATGTTGTGATAATCTGTACTATGGAAAACCTTGATCCCATGGGTATACACACCGGTGATTCCATCGTGTGTGCCCCGGCACAGACTCTCAACGATAAAGAATATCAGCAATTGAGAGATTATTCAATCGACATAATCAGGGAGATAGGCGTTGATACCGGAGGTTCGAACATTCAGTTCGCCGTTAACCCCAAAGATGGAGAAGTAAGGGTTGTAGAGATGAATCCTAGGGTATCGCGATCTTCTGCACTTGCATCCAAGGCCACTGGTTTTCCCATAGCGAAGGTGGCCGCTAAGTTGGCCGTGGGCTTGACACTTGATGAGATACCAAACGACATAACCAAAGTGACCCCTGCATCCTTCGAACCGACCCTGGATTACGTTGTAGTAAAGACACCCAGATGGGACCTCGGCAAATTCCCCGACGCTGAGCCGGAATTGGGTACCCAGATGAAAGCCGTTGGTGAATCCATGGCCATGGGTAGAACTTTCGAAGAGGCACTGCAAAAGGCACTCAAATCACTTGATATAGGTGTTTGCGGATTGAAATCAAAGTTCGATGGATCAGATATCGAAGAAGAAGGATTGAACCGGATGTTGTCGAGAGCAAGGCCGGACCGGATATTTTATCTCAAGCTAGCTTTGAAAAGAGGATATACCGTTGACATGGTCCATAAGCTAACTGGGATCGACCCCTGGTTCATCAGAAAAATAGGAAATATTATCGATATCGAGGAAGACTTGTGTAATAATAAAAGAGAATTGACAAAAGATCAGCTAAAAAAGGCCAAAGTATATGGTTTCTCAGATGAACATATAGCGTCTTTAACTGAAAGTTCAGAAGAACATGTAAGGGAGGCGCGGTTGAAATACGGTATAGTTCCCACCTACAAGACCGTTGATACATGTGCGGCGGAATTCGAATCATATACACCGTACTTTTATTCAACATATGAGGAAGAAGATGAAACTATAAAAAGTGAAGATGAAGATTCCGTGATGATCCTCGGTTCAGGTCCCAATCGGATAGGTCAAGGTATAGAATTCGATTACTGTTGTGTCCAATCCGTATACGCTCTAAAAGAGATGGGATTCGAGACGATAATGGTGAATAGCAACCCTGAAACCGTATCAACGGATTATGATACTTCGGACAAGTTGTACTTTGAACCTTTGACGGGTGAAGATGTATTGAATATAATAGATAAGGAAAAACCACTGGGAGTCATAGTTCAGTTCGGTGGACAGGCACCTTTAAAGATGGCACATCTTCTGGAAAATAAAGGTGTTAAGATAATGGGTACCTCCCCGGATGCCATCGACCTTACGGAGGACAGAAAAAGGTTCAGTGAATTACTACACAAGTTCGAAATAAAACAACCTAGAAGCGGTACGGCACTATCCTTTGATGAAGCTTTATCAATAGCGAAAAATGTGGGATATCCGGTAATAGTCAGACCTTCTTATGTGTTAGGCGGAAGAGGGATGAAGATCGTACACCAAGAAAGCGAGCTCGAAAAGTATGTTACCGAAGCTGCGGAAGTCTCCGAGGATAAACCCATTTTAATAGATGAATTCCTGGAAGATTCTATAGAGATCGAAGTTGACGCAGTTTGTGACGGAACAGATGTTCTTATCGGTGGTATAATGGAACATATAGAGGAAGCCGGTGTTCATTCCGGTGATTCTGCCTGTGTACTTCCACCTCAAACGGTAAACAAAACTACGATCGATAAAATAAAAAAGATAACGAAAGATCTAGCAAAAGCTATAGGTGTAATAGGTCTGATGAACATACAGTATGCAGTTAAAAATCATGATATATACGTTCTGGAGGTCAATCCCAGGGCCTCTCGAACCATCCCCTACGTGAGTAAATCTACCGGTGTCCCCCTGGCTAAGATAGCCACAAAAGTGATCCTAGGTAAGAGTTTAAATGAATTAGGTGTGGATCACAATGTAAAATTCGAGTTCGTTTCAGTAAAAAATCCTGTCTTTTCGTTCTCGAAATTACCCGGTGTGAACCCCTTCATAGGGCCGGAGATGAAGGCGACGGGGGAAACCATGGGGATGGATTCGGATTTCGGCAGGGCATTCTATAAATCACAGATATTCTCCAATCATATACTCCCGAGTAAAGGTAACGTTTACATCTCGGTCAAAAACAAAGACATACGGATCATCACCCTGATAGCATCCAAGTTACATCATCTGGGTTTCGATATCCTCTCTACGGAAAACACGGGACAGAGCCTGAACAACATGGGTATAATAACACAAATAATTCCAGACGAAAGTGTCATAGATATGATCAAATCCAAGGATATCTCCCTGGTTATCAATACAAATGTGGGTAACGGTGTAAACTCCCATGAGTTCGATATAGTCACTACCGCCGTTAATTACGAGGTTCCGTATTATACAACGGTAGCAGCCTCACTAGCGGTTGTCAACGCCATCGAAACTTTAATGTTGAAGGATATATCAGTTAGATCACTCCAGGACTTTGTCACGGGGGCGATACCGTGAAAGCTTACCTTGCATTGGAAGACGGTACTGTTCATGAAGGTAAAGGCATCGGGATCCCGGGTACCACAAGTGGAGAACTAGTTTTCGAAACCGGTATGAGCGGATACGTCGAAGCACTGACTGACCCGTCCTACAACGGTCAGATACTGATGTTTACTTATCCTCTTATAGGTAATTACGGTGTAAATAGCCGTGATTTTGAATCAGATAGTATAAAGGCACGTGGGTTGGTGGTAAAGGAATTATGTATGCATCCTAGTCACTGGAGCAGCGAAAAGCCTCTGAACGACTTCCTTAAAGAACAGGGATTAAGCGGCTTACAGGGTGTTGATACTCGAATGATCACAAAAAATGCCAGGGACAAAGGAACCATGAGGTCTGTACTGTCCGTGGGACAAGAGGATGATAAAGACGAGCTCGTGGCCAGGGCCAGAGAGCTTCCTAGAATAACAGAGATGCCCGAACTGGTAAAAGAGGTGTCGATAACCCATCCCCTTTCATATGAAAACGATAATCCGTACAAGATAGTCATGATCGACTGCGGATTCAAAAAAAGTATACTCGACAATCTATTGAGTAATAAATACGATGTTACGATAGTACCCTATGATGCAACTTCGGAGTATATCCTAGATCTGGAACCAAATGGTGTTCTGATATCAAACGGACCCGGAGATCCGGCGGTGTTGAGTTCAACCATAGATACCGTGAAAGAGCTATTGGGTGAGGTACCCCTATTCGGTATATGTCTCGGGCAGCTTATAATCGCTTTGGCATCCGGAGCGAGTACGTTCAAATTAAAGTACGGGCATAGAGGGGTAAATCAACCGGTTAAAGACCTTAAAAACGGTAAGGTTTACATAACCACTCAGAATCACGGCTTTTCAATTTCAAAGGAATCATTGGATGGATTACCTCTAAAAGTAACTCAAGTAAATTTGAACGATGGTACCGTAGAAGGGATAGAACATGAAAGATTACCGATCAGAGCGGTGCAATATCATCCAGAGGCTAATCCCGGCCCTCATGATTCAACCGAAATATTCTTCGGGGAGATGAACAGGATGATTATAGGCGACTGAATTTTATTCTCAGCTGTTATGAACAACTTGTAGGCCGTTCTTGTAAACCCTTTCAACAAGGTTCACACCGAAGTGGTATGGCAGATGCAGCAAATTCGGTATGTCCAAGATCAGTATGTCTGCCTTTTTACCGATATCAATAGTTCCTATATCGTCTCTTCCCACCGCCATTGCTGCATTGAAAGTGGATGCCGTCAATGCCTCATATGGGTGCATCTTCATCTGAAGACATGCAAGTGTGATCACCATCTGCATCGACTCTGTGCAGCAGTTAGGGTTAAGGTCGGTGGCCAGGGCCAAGGCCATACCTTTTTCCAGCATCTTTCTTGCGTCGGGATATTCACTCTCCATCAACATGAAGGGGGTACCGGGTAACAATATGCCTATTACACCACTCTCGGCCATGACCTTCATATCGTCCTCGGTGGTTTTTGCAAGATGTTCAGCGGATACGGCTGATATATCGACTGCCAATCTACTGCAGCCAATAGTTGCTAACTCATCTGCGTGCACCCTCAAACCCAGACCTAATCCCTTGGCCTTGGCCAGTAGTTCCCTGCTCTGACATATGTCAAAGATACCTTCTTCGCAGAATACGTCACAGAATTCCGCAAGTTCCTTTTTTACAATAATGGGCAGAACGGTCTCAGTACAGTACTTTATGTAAGCTTCATGATCGTCGAACTCCGGTGGTAAAGCGTGGGCCCCCATGTAAGTGGGGATTAGGTCTAGATGATGTGTCCGGCTCAGTTCACCGATGGCTTCCAGACATTTTAGTTCGCTCTCCAGGTCCAAGCCATAGCCACTCTTTGCCTCCGCAGTGGTGGTACCGTAACGAAGCATGATGTCCATCCTCTTCTCCATTTCATGTTTCAACTCGTCCTTGGTGGCTTTGCGTGTGGCACGTACTGTCTTCAGGATGCCTCCACCACCTTCCATTATCTCCATGTAACTTTTACCCTCTATTTTCATAATCAGCTCGTCCTCTCGGGAGCCGGCAAATGCAAGGTGTGTATGCGGATCGACGAAGCCGGGTATCACTACCTTATTTACGGCGTCAATATAATCATTAGCCTCATACTTATTATGCAGTTCATCAGATTTTCCCACATCGATTATTATCCCTTCGTTCACTGCCAAGGCCCCATCTGTTATACTACCAGTGTTCATCATCTCATCTCCCTCTCTTGGTCTTTTCGGGCCCTTCAGGGTATGTAACTCGCTGCAGTTTTTTATCAGTAGGTCTATTTTCATGTTATCAGATAACTCCCATATCTTTTAGTAAGAAGAAGGCGAAGACGGTAACTCCGATTATCATAGCTATAACGGCCCATATCTGGGCGATCGTAAGTAATAGGTAAAGTTTTGCTTTTCTCTCCGGTGTATCAAAGTATGTTTCGATTAATTTTTTCAAGTCCTTCACAAACCTTTTAAAGATCCTTTTCCTCTTCCATCATCGCCTTTATCTTTTTTCTGCGAAAGAAATCTTCCCTTTCCCGTTCATCTATCTGTCTTTCTATGTACTTAATAGTGGCCTCCAAACGAGGGATATATATGTATTCCAGTGAATTGACCCTACGCTTTGCCTTTTCGATCTCCTCTGCCAACCTGTCAAGTTTTCCCTCCACCTCTGCTAGGGAGATGGAGACCTTCAATGCGTCTCTAAAGTTCGAAACTGCTTCGTCTAATTTAACGGTGGTGTCGATAAAGCCGTAGAAACTCTTCTTCGAGATATCGGCGTTGAGTACAGGTACCTTCACACCCATTATGTTGTCCGCACCTATTTCGACTCCATCCATCTTATTAGCTCCTTCGGCGATGGAAGATATTTCACCTTTACCCATCAACATCTCTGCCTGTATTAATGTATCGTAGCTGGGAACCAGTATATCCTCCAGGTCCTTTCTTAGTCTACGACGGTTGTCTATGACCTTGAAGAACTCGTTTATGAGTGCATCTTTTTTTTCGCTCAGTAGATCATGACCTGTCTCTGCCAGCATCTTTCGCTTCTTTATACGTAGAAGTTCCATTCTGGTGGGTTTCACATCTTCGAGTCTGTCGGCCATGGTATCCTGGATAAGGATTGTTATGTAGGTTATATCTTTTTTGCCTTACCGTTTACAAACAGGGGTGTATGAAATATCTGCCTTCTCAACGCATCCCTTCACTTCTCAACATGTCCAGTACATGCTCTGTTTCCGGCAGGAAATCATCATGGTGTTCCACCTCTTTTAAGATATCATCCAAGGACATGAACACTCCTTTGACGAATTCGTCCTGGGATAATCTTACCCTCTCCGGGTTGACCTTTACCGTGTAAAGTCTAACGTTTTCGGTCTCTTCGGTGATATCTTTTGTAAATCCCCCTATCTCTTGATAGTCGCCGAATGTCCCGATCTCCTCTTTAACCTCTTGCTTGAGTGCCTCTTCGTAGGAATCACCCGCCCTTACGTGCCCACCCATGACCACGCTTCGATATTCTGGAAAAAAATCTTTATTTTTCGTCCGTTTGGTAACCAGTATATTATTGTCCGGAGAAAGAGCAAAGAACATGACTGTTCGATGTCTTAAACCTCCGGAATGAGCCTCATCTCTTGAACATCTGCCTATAACTTCATCCTTTTCGTCAACTATGTCTACGAACTCGACCATATCCAAACCTAAGTAAGACTAGTATTTAACAAATACTTCTTAGAACACATGTGAACTTTCAAGTTTCGTCACTTTCTCTTTTAGAGTAGTATCGTATATCGTGGTCGATGTAGCCCCGCTTTTCGAAGAATCTCATGGATTCTGGGTTGTCACCCTCTATAAGAGCACCTATGATCTTGATGCCTTTATTGTAGAATTCCTCCTCCATACATCCTAAAAGTTTTGTGCCTAAACCCTTATCACGGTATCCAGGTAAAACAGCAAGCCTGTTTATCCATCCCTTCCTGCCATCGTCAGTTCCTACGATAACACCTACCAGATCGCCGAGCTCGTAAACCGCTTTCCAGTATTCAGGATGTCTTTCGATCTCTTTTTCTATCCTTTTCCTGGTATCCCTACCCTTTGGTTTATAGGGCAGTCCGCAGATGTCCCAAAGGTATAACAATCGGTGGTAATCATCTATGTCCAGTGTTCTTATCTCCATTCGGTCACGCCCATGTTATCTAAATCCATCTCCGTTTCCAGTGTGATAGTGTCAGATGCAAGTTGATATTCCCAGACATCCCCGGTTTCTCCCTTAACTACCCTCCTTTTCAAAACACCTATTTTTTCCAATTCAGTCAAATAGTTAACAGCAGTGGCCGTACAAATACCGATGTATGATGCCAATTCACTTGCAGTTATGTTTCTTTTCGCTGAGACCTCCTTCAAAACCGCAGGTACATATTTTCGACCTAGTATCCTGGCAGCATGATTGAATTCCTCAATATCCATGCTCGGTACATACTGCAAAATAGTTTTAAAGGTTTGTGTCATTTAGTTTGTTTTATTCGATTCGACGAAGGTGAATAACATCCCTGAGGTAGCTATGTTTACTGGTAGATTCCTTCACTAGAATACGTTTTTTTGATAGGATATAGCAGATATACCCAGATGCTGTAAGAGGTCATAAAAGCGATAGCCAGTGTGGTAAAAGGATATACTCTCTCCATAGCAACGTAAACATCTATGTGATATCTGACAGTTACCTCCTGATCTGACCTTAGAACGATAAAGTACTCTTCAAATCTTAGACGTGGCATCTCGAAAAAGAAAGGATCATTAATCGTAGCCTGGTTTGGATCTCCCACCTCTCTGTTCAAACGCATGTGAGTATTGTTTTTCAGATAATGATCTTGAGAGAGTAATAATACTTCAACCCTTGCTGTGTCTGGTGGTTCGCCATCGATTAGCTCAACGGTG
The DNA here is from genome assembly GCA_964486225.1 of uncultured Thermoplasmata archaeon. Classification (GTDB taxonomy): domain Archaea; phylum Thermoplasmatota; class Thermoplasmata; order Halarchaeoplasmatales; family Halarchaeoplasmataceae; genus Haladaptatiplasma. The sequence goes on from CAZAMQ010000011.1 coordinate 9,880, forward strand.
ATATCATTAATAAATCGAAAATCGAATCTACCTCTGGTAGTGAAATATACAGTCTCTTCCCCTGTAAATGTTATTTCATCATCTGGTGAAGAATGCACCTCTATCTCTTGGTGAATAAAAGGTGTAGCAGTGATAACGAGTATGATCACAGCGATTATGATCACAACATAAGCTCTTTTCATGGAACGATGTGCCATAAGGAACTTGGCACTTTCGCTTTTTCTATACTTGATCTCCATCAATCGAAAGACAAAGGATTCTATAGATAGAGCCAGGAGCCAAATGAAGATTATCAACAGCGGAAAGAATATGGGTAAATAAAAAGGTTTTAACTGTGCGCCAGTGAAGTAAAGAAAGAGAAAAAAAATAACCACTATAGCGATACCCTGGGGTATATATGCCATTTTTTCTAATCTTTTTACACGAATTATTTGGTACGTACCTTCCAGCCTCTCGTATTCTTTTTTTCTGGGTGCCATGTTATTACCTTTGTGTTGTATTAGTACTATATAACAAGTTGTTTATAGAACTTTCGCTTTGTACTTGGAAACTAAGTAAGCTGCTGCATATTCGGGAACAGTGATCTCTTCTTCCAATATGATTTCTTTGTTCCGCAGTGTGATTTTATCTTCCTTAGGCATGTTATCCAATCTTATTCTGTATTCTTTTTCTCCAAGTGTAGTTGGAATTGCGTCATTTAAAGGGTCGAATAACTCAAAATCATCAAAGGGGATCGGTACAGCACATAGAAAGGAACCGGCGTGTATCGACATTGGAAGTCTTATCAACCTTTTGATATCACCGGTAACCGGTTCGTCAGTGGCACCTATTACACCTTCGCCGATCTCCTTCACATTTTTTTCATCAATGATACCCTTGATTATTCCGACGATCCATTTAATGCCTGCACCACCGCTCTCCGACAGGGTATCCAGAATGCCATCTTCCGCAATAGTGCGCCACTTTCCTTCAACGAAGAGCTCATCATAAAGGTCCTTTGACCTTTTAACCCCTAGATCATGTTTCTCCATCATCTCATTCATGACATCTTCTTTAGGCATTTTTGACCATCTGTCCAATATATCAAGGGTCATCGTTCGAACCTTTTTCATCCAACCACCAGCGTTCTCTGGAGGAAGTTCATGGCCGGTGACGAATTTTTTGTGCCCTTTGAACTCACCCACCTGGATATCGATGGATGGTAAGATAATATCGAGATCCAGACCTCTGCCTGTGATATAATCCACGAGCTCTCTACGCGCATTTTTTGACATCCTTAGTACGTTTTTTGTACGCACATGGATGTGATATCCCCGATGTCCCGAAAAATTGATGGATATATCTTTCTGAGTGAATCCGAAATCATCTATTAGAAAATCCTTCAACAACATCTGAGTTTTCTTCTTTACCAATTTTAACTGTCCGGTGTATGAAAGGTCTGCTCCTCCGGGTATATGGTCCGCATCCAAATCAAATACAAGGTCCGCCCCTAGCCAATCCTTTTCCTTCATGGGTGCTTCAGGATTGGAATAATATGCAGTGGAGTAATATACATGAAGTGGAAGTTTGTTTTTAAGGAAGTGAATTAGCTCTGCCTTACTTTCAAAAGATAATGGCCGATGCATGCCTTTTCCACCCGGATAAATAAAAGCGAATTCTCGTAGGGTGAATCTCGGCGGCAGGTAGGTACTTTTTTCATTCAATGGATTCTCTTCGAGGTATGTGTAGTGATCTCTTAATATCCTGGAGAGGAACAGTCTGGATCTGGTTTCTCGGTCCACACCTAGGTATGTTACAACTATTACATTATATTTTTGATGTTTTCACGAAACATAATCACATGAAAACCCTTAAAAACAAATAACCATATACATGCAGTGATGAAAGATAAATTAGTGAAGTGGTTCGATGAAGAGAACAGGGGATATGAAGAGATGGATCACGATAAACTCAACTGGTTCATCAAATTAAAACATGGTGAAAGGGTAATATTGATAGGTAACCCAACAGAATATCCCATGAGATTGGAGTTAGTTTATAAACTATCTGTGAGTCCAGAACACAAAAACATTATCCGCCAACTTGACCCCAATCAAAGAGGCGGGTTCGAAAAATCTCTTGTGTTACTTCTAGCCAGTGATTGTATTATTTACAATATACGAAGGGATGAAGATAATCTACCGGATTCCATAATCGTAAAAAAGCATCTTTATGAAGAGGATCTTACACGAACTGAATTCTTTGATGGTATCCAGGCTATCATAAACGTAGGTCTTAGAGCTACGATACATTTCCAATCACTCGGCGGTGCCCCTGTACAAGAAAAAGAACTATCTTCAACCGGCCCCTCCCTTTACAGATAAAATCACAGCTATCACAGCAGACCGAAGAAGATGATAATAAGTATACCCAGAACTGCTTCAATAGTCCACACCAGGGCTACGAGTTGCCACTCTTTAACTCGCAGATGTTTTACTATCCAGTGAGTTATGCTCTCGGTTCTATCATATACGCTGGATAGATATCCTTCGGAATCGACCTCCGCGAAGTTCTCGGCACTGAACCCGCCTTTAAACTTTAAGAAGAATTCGATTATCATCGGGATAAATAGTATTACGCCTGGAGTTATCAAATTACTAATTATTGCCGCGCTTCCAAGGGCGGCACCGCTGAAGAGTGTAAAAGTGTCTCCCGGGAAGATACGCGAGGGATATATATTGAAGATGGCAAAGCCCAAAGTTGCCCCCAGCAGGGGGAATAAGATATATATGCCATAATGAGACCCTCTGGTAAGATATATCAAAAAGATCAAAGTTGTTGCATTTATTGCGGAGAGACCTGCTCCCAGTCCGTTGAAACCTTCCAGCATGTTCGATGCATTGGCTGCACAGGTGACACCAAAGGGGACGACGACCAGCATGAACACGGGGTGTTCGATGGTGAAACCGAATATGCCGACGGATGTATTCATCATCTGTATCCCTAAAGGTAAACTGAATAAGTAAGGTAAAAATGCCTTATTTCTCTGCCTAACAGCTACCATATCATCAACCATGCCTATGAAACCTGCTCCAACTATACAGATGATAGCGGTAAGGAATATTTGGTTACTGATGCCTTCACTGGGTTTTCCGAGAAGAAGTGATATCCCTACGATGAAACCTACTATAGCAGCGATACCACCCATCTCAGGTATCTCAGGCTGCCCTTCCTTATGCATATCCACCCCCTTTATGCCTGCTTTGGAGAAAGTCTCGATTTGCCACTTAGTAACGAGGATAGCTACGAAGAAAGATATGAGAATAGCCACAGATATGATTATCATGGATTATATACCTCCTTAAAGTAGGTAGTGATAATTGATGTTATCAAGACACGTTCAAACGAAACAAATGTATCAAGAAACGACATAGCCATATCACTACATAGAAGGGTAAGATATATATTTTTACCTGTTTTCGATCAGCAGATAAACCAGGCTGCCAGAGATGATATTAGGACCAGTCCATACATGATGAGAGTAGTCTGATTTTCCGTTAGCCTGAAATAATAGGGGAAAAACCACATCAGTGTACGATTGTTAGGTGGATCTATGGTATTGTCAGGTCTGACACTACCAAATTTGATTTTTATACTCTCTTTTTCAAAAATGAGCCACCAGGCTACCATCAAGAAGTTGATTATCAAAGGTATAAGGGCGACGAATACGAATAATTCTATGCCACCTAGGACGGCACACAATCCGATCATGGCACCCATCATGAGATCGCCGCTGTCACCCGGGAAAACACCGGCAGGATGGATGTTGTAAGACAAGAATGCCATGGCAGCACCGATAAAGGGAAAGAGGACGTACAGCAGATCCCACTGCTCTCTGGAGTGTAATTTAAGAACAATGAATATGAATACGATGAGGGTTGTTCCGACCGATTGGCCGTTGTAATAGGAGAACATATTCGTAAGGTTAGCACACACCATAACAAAGAGAGGTAGTATCAATAGCGGGTAAAGATAACTGAGTTCTAACATCCCTAGAAACGGTAGTTCTATGGTGGTTTGGATATGGTTGGCAAGGGGGTAAGCAAAGAAAAACGGTATGAATATCTTTACGAGTTTTGTTGGGCTTGCATCTTCGCTCCCACTACCTAGGAGGTCGTCTAAAAGACCGAAGAGAAAATATAGCATGAGGACGAAAACAGTGAGGTAAAGAACGTAGGAAATATCATGCAGTACGCTCATGAACAACACGCCCGTCAGGAATGCGAAGAATATGCCTATTCCACCCATCTCGGGCACTTCCGGATTCCCGATCTTGTACATATCCCTACCTACATAGCCATGTCTCCTGAGTTTCTCCAGGAGTGGAGAGAACAGGAATATGCCGGTGAGGTAGGTCACCAGCATGGTGATGGTAAATAGTATTGCCTTGTCCAAATAACGCACCTTGATAGTCTGTTAAGTCTTCATGGTATTAAAAGGTTAAAGGTATGTGTTACATTTAAATAATGGTTGTGATTTATGCCTATCGATCAAATTGGAATTAGGGTACACCATCCCTTACACCGGGATTACTCTGTTAAGGTTAACACTTGCTTTGCTCATTCTTGTGATAGGTGTAGTTTTATCAAAAATAATCGCGTGGCTTTTCGGAAAATCCATAATCAAACTCTCACTACCACCACTTCTGGAAATATTCCTTCAAAGATTTTTCCGCATGTTTCTCTATATAATCGTGATTTTGATTGCTGTCGGTTCGCTAGGTGTGGAAGTGAGTTCTGCAATAATATGACTTTCTGCTGCACTTGGTTTAATATTAGCCTTCGGTCTGAAAGATACATTGAACAATGTTGCCGCAGGTGCATGGCTTTCATCCGTAAGACCCTTCCGTAAAGGCGAGTTGGTGGAGATAAACAAATTTGAAGGGCGGATAGAATCCGTAAGCCTAACGTCCACTGAGATGTTGACACCCGATAACACCTACATCACCATACCGAACAGTGTCGTCTGGGGCTCGCCGATACTCAATTACTCAAGGATACCTCACAGACGGGTCAGCATAGAAGTACGTGTAGGTTACCAGAAAAACCTGCATGAAGTTATAAGGTCTGCAATGAAACTGATGTGCACCCATAAATTATCTCTTGATAGTCCAAAACCCACGGTTGTAATAAAAGGAAGAACCGGTGATTCCATAACACTCGAGTTACGTGCTTGGACACACAATGAATATTACTTTAAATTCAAGAGCAATCTCACCTTCATTGTGTTGGATAAGTTCAAGAAGAGGGATTTCTAAGGGTCGGTACCACCTCATACCTCCAGGTAAAGTTGTATGATTATATAATTTGTAAACTCACAGATTCCAGAACGGTTCGATATACTCTTTTAATTCGTTCAATTCGGATTTGAAAGAACTTCTAGGTTCCTTCTCCGATTCACCGATCCTTTGGTCGGAGGGCGTTTTGATGGGTAGTTCAAGAACCCCTTTAAGTATGGCCTGCCAACCTTCCAGCACGCGTAAACCGTAGCCCGAAACCATAAGATCTATGTATCCGGCACTATTCTCTCGAGCTGTCTCCCTTGAAGTGTGACCGAGATACTCCAATCCCCTCATGTCTAGGGCTAGATCTGTCAGCGAATCCGAGTGATGAGGATCCGAGCCACCGTTCCTTATGAGAACATCAGGCTTGAACCGGGCTATCACAGGTCTTATGATCTTTTGGAAGGCATAGTGATAGTCCGCTATATTTGCATCCCGGGGTAAGGGTATGTTAACGGTGTAACCTTCGCCGTCACATTCACCTATCTCGTGTACGAAACCTTTACCGGGGTAGAGGGTTGTGGGGTGTTGATGTACGGATATGAATAGAACCTTGGAAGATGTCCAGAAGATGTCCATCGTGCCATTGCCCTGGTGTGCGTCGGTATCGAGTATACAAACACGTTTCCCTTGCCGCTTCAGATACTCGGCGGCAACTGCAACATCGTTGAAAACGCAGAAACCCTCACCGAAATCCCTACCGGCATGGTGAAGTCCGCCCATGTTAAGGGCGATACCTCCTTTGCTGACTGATTTTGCGGCCTCTAAACTACCTCCCACGATACGCCTTGCCGCTTCAGATATGCCCGGTCCCATAGGCGTATCGGGAGATAATCTTGTTCCGTTTCTCTCGGAGTTCTCCACGAGTTTGATGTAGCGTTTGGAGTGAACGAGCATTAATTGTTCGTCTGTCGCAGCCGGTGCTTCCCATATCTCGATTGCATCGTTCATCACTTCATTCGAACTGACCATCTCAACGAATTTTGAAAATCTCTCAGAATCGAAAGGATGGAAACTGCCGAAGCCGTAGTTACCGTAATTATTATGGTAAAACAATGGAGTTTTCATTTCTTTTCCTTCTCCTGGTTCCTTAATTCGTTGGCCTTCATATGTGCCCCTCGTATAGGATTGGGTATCTTGTATTGACAGTATTTTTTGGTTATCTCAAGGGCAGATTCCGACGAAATACAGTGCCCCGGTGAGATATAGATAGGGTTCTTTGCCCTCTTACTGCTTAGTAATGCATAGCCAATTATGTCATCATCCAGTAGAACCCTGGATACCGGTTCACCATGAGAGATATCATGTTCTAGTTTTCCACACAACAGGCTCTTTGCGACACCTATTGTTGGTATGTCCATTTCCACACCTAAATGTGAGGCCAAACCCAAACCTATCGGATGCATAATGCCGTTACCATCAACCATAAGGATATCAGGTTTTTGTTCGATTTCTTCCAGCAGTTCGAGAAGTAAAGGCATCTCTCTGAAAGAGAGGTATGTGGGTATATATGGAAAGGTTACATCGCTTTTTACTGTGTGTGTATATTTTTCTTCAGAGCCCTCCCAAAAAGATGTGGAAGCGAATCCCAGATTGTCAAGATATGCTACATCCAGTCCGCCTACCGTTTTGATAGTACCGATATCATCCTTAAGCTTTACCCGGCTTGCCAACCTGAATTGTTCTTCTCTTAACCCCTCCAGAGGTTTGTCCGTAATAAAATCTGCAAATAATTTCTTTTCAAAGTCAACGATCCGATCATCATCCAATGATATTCCTTCATCCTTTAACAATTCACGTTTTTTTTGTATGCCCATACCGAAGCCACCGACACTTCCATCTGACATCACCACCCTGTGACACGGTACGATAATGGGTCGGGGGTTCTCGTTGAGCATCTTACCAACGGTTCTAGCTGCACGTATATCACCAAGTGCCTTCGCTAATGCACCATAGGTAGTAATTTTTCCGTAGGGTATCTGCTGAACAAGGGAGTAAAAATCCTTGTAAAACGACTTTGTAATGTTAGATACATTCATATCAATTGGGATTCTAAGAATGTTTTGTATGCTCTGTAGGTTTCGTAAACGTCGGCCTTTGAAATTATCTCGAAGGGTGAATGCATACCTAAAACAGGTGGACCCATATCCACTATCTCTACGTTCATATCAGCTATGAATCTTGCAACCGTCCCACCACCGCCTTCGTCAACCTTTCCAATTTCGCATGGCTGCCATTTGATATCCTTCTCGTTGAAGAGTCTTCTCATGAAGGAAATGTATTCGGCATGGGCGTCGTTTCCGCTGAATTTACCTCCTGCACCTGTAAACTTTGTTAAGACTATACCGCAGCCCAATTTGGCGGCATTCATCATCTCGTGTACCCCTTTGAATGAAGGATTGACTCCTGCGGAGACGTCTCCGGATATAGCCATGGATGATTCCAGGATGTTTTGAAGGTCTATGATACCACATTCTCCATCGCTTTTGTCAAGCAAGTCTGATATGAAGGACTCCAGGAACAGGGAGCTAGCGCCGGTATTGCCGACGCTGCCGATCTCTTCTTTATCATATAGAACGACTACCCCGGTCCTTGAAGGCGTATCAATGTCAACCGCCGCCATCATTGATGTATAGCCGCATACTCTATCATCGTGTCCGTAAGCACCCAACATACTCCTATCAAGGCCAACATCGCGGGCGGATCCGGCAGGAACGAGTTCTATCTCGGCGCTTACAAAATCCTCTTCCACCATACCATATCTATCGTTTAATATTTTGAGTATGTTTATCTTTATCTTTTCCTTTATGTCGTCGTCATCAATGGGTATCCCACCCATGAGTACATTGAGTTCTTCTCCTTTGATGACATCCTTCATCTTTCGATCGCCCTGCTGTTTTTTTGATAGATGCGGTAGGAGATCACTTACAATAAATACGGGATCGTCGCTATCTTCACCGATGCACAGTTCGATTGATTCGCCGTCTTCTTTTACTACCTTACCATGTATTGCAAGGGGTGTGTTGACCCAGTGGTATTTTTTAATACCTCCGTAATAATGCGTCTTCATCACCGCCATCTTGGCATCATTGTCTTCATAAAGAGGTCTTGCCTTCAAGTCTAACCGAGGTGAATCTATATGACTGGCGATAATGTTGCATCCTTTTATGAGATTTTCACGGCCTATGACTGCAAATGCCATGTTTTTGTTCTTATTGATCTTGTATATCTTTGAACCGGGTTTTAGTTCTTTTATCTCCGATATATCTACAAATCCGTTTTTTTCCAAAATATCCGTTACATTTGTAATAACTTCTCGTTCAGTCTTTGACTCGCTCATGAAACTTCTGTACTTCTCATTGAAGGAATTTATGGTATTGATCTTCTCCAGATCTAATCCTTCCCACACCAGACCAGGGCTGAAGGTTAGCTCTTCTTCAAGGTTACTCTTTTCTTCGGACATGTTTATCTAAGCTCACAAAAAGCATATCCTTTATTACTCTTTCGTAGTCATGCAAGTGTTTATAACACAATATCAAAAGAACTCCGAAAGGCTTATAAAGGGAACCTTTATTGAATAACTTAATTCCCGCCAACATAAATTACTGGGTAGTGCAAATAACATGACTGAACTTCTTGAAGAACTAGAAGAGAAACGGGAAAAGGCCAATTCTAGAGCCGAAAAGTTCAAGATACTTCGAGATAGGAAGAACCTAGAGGCAAAAAGATTAGTCCAAAGGAGAGACGAACTTAACGCCAAAGTGAGAGAGCTTATCGACAAAGGGAACGAACTAAAGGAGGAACGAAATAGCCTGAACGAGGGTGTCCACAAGGCAAAAAAGATCAGGGACAAGATGAACAAAAAGGTCAGCAGACTCTCTCAACAATTGAGGAAAAAGAAAAAGGAATTATTGCCTAAGGACGGACCCAATTTAGATATGTTGGAGAGAGATATCCGTAGATTGGAATACAAACAGATGACGCAAGTACTCAGTGCGGAAAAAGAGAGGGAACTAGTTGACAAAATATCTTCATTGAAAGAGGTTATCGAAGAAAGGAAACGTTTGATTGAAGAAAACGAGGATATACAGCGATTGACGAAAGGATTGGATGAGGCAAAACGGATTGCTGAGGAAAATCATAATAAGGTATCCGAAAATGCAGATGAAGCTCAAATAAAGCACGATGAGATGCTGAAAATGTTCAAAGAGGCAGACAAGGTAAGAGCAGAAGCCGACGAAACCCACGAAAATTTTATCAAAGCGAAGGTAAAATCGGACGAGCACCATCATAATCATATCGCTGCAGTACATGAAGTTCAAGACTACAGCAAGATGATCTATGGTCTCAGAAAGAAGAAACGTATGGCAGTTAAGAAGAAGGATGAAGAAGACACTCTCTATAAGGCCCAAGAGCTCTATGAACAGTTCAAAAAAGGTGAAAAATTAGGTACGGAAGATATTATGATGCTTCAAAAGGCGGGATTACTTTAAGTTATAGGTAAGGCGAATATTTTTAAAAGGACTCACGTTGAATAAATATATGAAAACATACTCGGGACCTTTCCTTACGGATGAGGGTTTCATACAGGCCCAAGTTATCATTGAGAGGAGTGGTGAATCAGATATATGGGACAATGCAAAATTAGTAGAATATGAAGAGGGCGGCGATTCCGGAACTGATGCGATCATGATTCCGACACCATTTAATGCACATGTTCACACAGGTGATTCAATAGTAAAATCTACGCCCACCGGAAGTATAGCTGAAATAGTAGGTCCCGGAGGTTTTAAACATAATGCACTGAAGGGCGCAAGCCAAGAGGAATTAATTTCCGCTATGAAGGGGTATCTAAAAGAAGTTTTGAATAACGGGGTTAGAGATATAATAGATTTTAGAGAAGGTGGAATTGAAGGGTTAAAAACACTGCGAAGGGCAGCGGATGGTTTGGAAGACTCGATTAATTTGAAAGTTATGGCCAGGCCATCACAAAGAAGGTATGACGAATGTGAATTAAGAAAGATACTTTCGTTGGCTGATGGTATAGGTATCAGCGCCTTAAGAGACTGGGATGTTGAACAACTCCAAAGAGTAGCAGCGGAAGCTAAACGTACGGGGAAACCTTTTGCCTTACACTGCAGCGAAGATATACGAGAGCCTATACAGGATGTCCTAGACCTGGGAGTTAACCATTTGGTCCATATGATCGAAGCCACTAAGGAAGATCTCACCACATGTGCGGCACATGATGTTCCTATCGTAGTCTGTCCTAGATCAAATCTATTTTTTGGTAAAGAGCCTGACATATGTGCCATGCTAAAAGCCGGTGTGACTTTATGCTTAGGTACGGATAATGCGATGTTAGCTTCGTCGAACATGTTGAGAGAGATGGAAACTGCATACAGATTAGCAAAGAAGAAAGGCGATATCAAGCCAAATGATATTTTAATGATGGCAACATGGAATCCGAGAAAAGCTTTAAATCTACCCTCTTACATGGGCACCGAGTCGAGAGACCACTACATGGTAATTGAAAGGGGTAATAATGACCCTGCATATCAAGTGGTTACAAAAACATCTACTAGAAACATAATAGAAGTAATAGAGTGGTAAAATGGAAGAATTCAAGAAAATACTAGTACCCACGGATGGATCAGAGGCCAACGAAATCGTCGTCGAAAAAAGTATGTATCTAGCACGGATGCTGGGAGCAAGGCTGAAGGCCCTTTTTGTTGTGGACACATCTACATTCAAGGGATTCCCACCGGATGAACTCATCACTACCTTGAGAGGACATATGGAAGCAAAGGGAACTGAAATTCTCGATAATATAGAAGAAGAAGGAAAAGAATTGGACGTTGAGGTCGAGAAAAGTCTTGTACACGGCCATCCCGATGAGATGATAATTGAGGAATCGAAGGATCAAGACCTTATAGTTATAGGTACCCATGGTCGCTCAGGTATATCTAGAATCTTTATCGGAAGCACCACGGAAAGAGTGGTAAAAAATGCAGAATGTCCAGTTATGGTAATACATATCAAGGAGGAATGAGAATGGAAAAAGTAAAAGAATTGATGACGCCAGAACCCATAGTTCTGGAACTGCCAGGAAACAGAAGAGAGGCTATCAACCTGATGGTCAAGAACAAATTGACCGGAATGCCAGTAGTTAAAGAGGGAAAGTTAAAAGGATTCATAAGCCGCCATGATTTCTTTAAAAATCCTGACGAAGATCAGATAGCCATGATATACAGAAAGGATTTTCCATCGGTAGATGACGAAGGATCATTGAAGAATGCGGCTCGTCTGATGGTGGAAAAAAATATCAATTATTTACCAGTACAAGACAAAAACAACAAGTGTGTTGGCATAATAACCAGCTTTGACATGTTAAGATATGTAGAAAAGTTAAAAATAACCACACCCGTTGGAGAGGTGGTTAGAAGTCCATGTGTTCCAATCTACGAAGAAACTCCGATAAAAGTAGTCCTCCAAACAATGAAATTGACCCAATTGTATGCATTCCCTGTAGTGGACAAAGATACTTCTCTTAAAGGAATAATATCAGATAGGGACCTCTTCAATCTAACCAGTATCAACAGCGGGATAGTTGTTTCCGAGCTCGGACTCGGAGATGATGAAGATTCCTGGTCATGGGAAGGTCTTAAGAACATAATGAAACTATATTACGAAGAATCAAAGATAGAGCTCCCAGATATAGTGGCAAAAGATGCTATGGTAAAAGATCCCCTTTCAGTATATGAGAAGACAGAGGTACATGAAGCAGCTAGGATGATGCGTTTGAACGACTTTGCTCAATTACCCGTAGTTGACCAGGTAGACAAGCTGAAGACAATGGTCTATGAATTAGACCTTGTATCAGCAGCAATATGAGGTCTTTCTATGGTCGATAGGGAAGAACTAGAGTCCGTATGTAAAAGAAGAGGATTCATTTGGCCGAGTTCGGAAATATACGGCGGCGAAGCCGGATTTTACGACTATGGGCACATTGGAGCTAGACTTAAAGATAGTTGGGAGGATATTTGGAAAGAATTTTTTCTCGGACTTAATGACAACTACCATATGATCTATACCCCAAACATACTTCCTTTTCGAGCATTGAAGGCATCGGGTCATGTGGAACTATTCTCCGATGTACTGGTTCACTGTATGCGCTGCAATGCCAGTTACAGGGCGGATCATGTCGTAATGGAGTTAACAGGTAAGAACATTGAAGGCATGAATGCCGATGAGGTAGAGGACATCTTAAAGGAAAATGACCTTAAGTGCCCTAGCTGTAAAGGTGCTTTTTCAAAAGTGGAGAATTTCAACATGATGTTCTCTCTTAACATAGGTCCAACCGGTGAACATAGAGGCTTTCTTCGCCCGGAGACGGCCCAGGGTACCTACATGAACTTTTTCAGAGAATATCGTGCGTTAAGGAGACAAATGCCCATGGGTCTAGCAACCATAGGCAATGCCTTCAGAAACGAAATATCTCCTAGACAGGGAGTATATCGTCTAAGGGAATTCTTACAGGCAGAACTTCAGATATTCTTTGTTCCAGGGTTCCATGACTCTGTTTACGAAGCTCGATATAACGAAGATCAAAAGGTCCGGTTGCTGCTTAAAAGTGAGGATGAAGCACGATCGATTACCGTAAAAGAGCTTGAAGAACTGCCAGTATTCTATCGATATCACCTTGCAAAGGTATATGAGTTCTATCAAGATCATATGGGAATGGCTCCTGAGAACATAAGATTACGTGAACTGTCGGATATAGAGAAAGCTTTTTACAATCTCATCCACTTTGATGTGGAGATATATATGTCCACTCTAGGTGGTTGGAAGGAAGTTGCTGGCATCCATTACAGAGGTGATTACGACCTGACCAAACACCAAGAGGAATCCGGAACGAAGATGTCCATCCCAATTGAAGGAAATAGAGTTATACCACATGTAATAGAATTGAGCTTTGGCGTTGATAGGAATATTTGGGCATTGTTGGACAATGGTTATCATTCCGAAGATAGAGAGTTTTTGTCCATACCTAAGAAGTGTGCTCCCTATCATGTAGCGGTATTCCCTCTAGTTCGTAAAGATGGTCTCGTTGAACGATCGACCAAAATTTTCGCGGAACTCAAGAGAGACTTCAGAGCTTTTTGGGACAAAAGTGGTTCTGTGGGTAAGCGTTACGCGCGCATGGACGAGATAGGAACCCCCTTTTGTGTAACCATCGATTATGATACCTTGGAGGACGATACTGTAACGATTAGGGATATAACATCCAAGGATCAGATAAGAGTAAGTGTATCAGAACTTGTAGATGTGATAAATAATATGATTTTTGATGATAAAGATTTTAGCGATTATATCGAGTAAAAACTTAATGCTTTATGGACTCGAGCCTACTTATTAGGTTCCAAATCAACGTTCTTCCATGTAAGGGGATATTTGGATCATCCGCAAGTATCTCAAGCTTGAATATGGACGATGCGATTCTTACATCGATCTCATCTTCGGATACAAGTAGTAAATCTTTGCACTCGTCAGCACCCCTTCGTATATTCCTGGGGATGGACGTGTCCTCGTTAATCTGATCCAATATCTCGGATATTTGTTTTAGTTCTTCCATGGTAGTCATTGTTAGCACCTCAAAAGGTTAATTTTAACCTATGTAATAATTAACCTATGTAATAATATCTTTCATGGGAATATGTGATATTATTTTCAGGCCCTATTTTACCTCATGTAATTAAACCTTATGGTTCTTTGACGGTGAAAAAGATAAAGGAAGGTAGGTCTACCACAAACCTACCTACCTTCTCTAGGCAAACGAATAATTTCGGAGTGGTCTATCGTCACTTATCATATCTAGTATCGCATCCGAGATTACGATACACTTCCTTCCAACTGTAATGGTTGTAGTCGTCTTCTTGCTTCATAAGGTAATAAAAGCACATATACATTAAAAGGTTGAATCAAGGGGGGTTGAGTGAAAACAGTGAAAGTGAAGGTTTTCTAGCCAAAACGCCGTCGACCGGATTCGAACCGGTGACCGCTCGGTTAACAGCCGAGTGCTCTACCACTGAGCTACGACGGCAATATGCTGCGAATATTCCCTCTACTCATGAGAAACTTGTAGTTTCTCACTCGTACGACGGCATCGCGAGAGCTTTGTTCGACGCGAAAGGAGGAATCTGTGATTCCTGCGCATTTGCTATGCAAATCCCATCTACTCGCAACATAATACGGCATCATGAGGTATACTTACCGAGTGGAAGGGTAATGCTCTATCGCAAAATGTAAGACCTATTAAAATCTTTTTAGTTTTTCATCTGCTGCTGCAGTTTCACCGACATCTCAGACAATCGATTCAAAAGGTCATTAAGATGATGTTTAAATTTATCATGTTTATCTGTGGTCTTTGCACCTACGGGTGTGGGCTCAATCAACTCTTCCCTCTGAAGCATCCTAAGCGAATAACGCACCTTATGTTCGGGCAGCCCAGACACCTCACTGAGCCTCACGATGCCGATGGGTTCCTCTCTCTCGATGATTCCAAGTATGAATATTGTTCTTTCTAGGATTTTCATTTCTTTTTTTAAGTTTTCAGTGAGGGGGCTTCCTGTCATCATAACACATCATATAACCATGTTGATGATTAGCAGCAACTAGTATATAAATCCTATTCTTGGTTATCAGCTATGCCAAGTTGGGAAACATCCATCAAACATATATATTGGTTAGTTCTATCCTCTCTTGATAACTATGAAAAAAGTGGTATGTAAAGTTACGGCCATAATATTCTTGTTGATAATCGTAGCCCCACTTTTAACATTAACTAGTACTGGTGATCCCGTTGGAAACGAAGGTGGAAGGGTAACATGCTCTACCAACCTACAACTCATCCCCCAGTCAGATTCGGTAGGTGGAGGCAACATATATTGGACAGTAGAAGGTGAGGCCGCTGTACTTTTACGAGAGGTGCTGCTGGAAAGCATCGCGAACGATGAATACTTTGATCGAGCGGATGGTGATGAAGTCCTTGATTATGATGAATTGGCCTATTATTTAGGAACCAACGGTATGCTGGAATCTTACGTTCAAAGGGGCGGTGCACTTCATTCATTCAGAAGGGGCACTAATTTCTACGGCTTCGAACCTCGGAGAGACCTAGACTCGAATGATTATATCGATTACTATGGAACACCAATTACCCGTTCGTCTCTTAACACGGCTAATATAGCTGATAACACCGATGGTCTCCTGGGATTTACCGCACATGATACCGATCCTGTAAATATCCATTTTAAAATCAGTTTTCGCGAAAACCCTGGACCGGGTCCCCACAAGATCGATATGGCAAACATGGATTTGTTGAAAGGTGCGTGGGAATCACTGGTAATACCAGTTAGACAGGAATTAATAACCGATGCCTCCCACCCCGCTCAAACGACCTTCCAGATCGAACACGCCGACCTCCTTCAGGATAACAACGGTAGTTACGGGGTCGTTCTTCGTAACGAGGTTATGGAACCATCCAATAACTATTCAATATCTTCAAATGGTCAAGTCAACATTAATCAAGCTAGTATCAGAACGGGTGATAATTTCTCCGTTGTTTATGCATATACTTTTAGATGGGAAGGAGAATCCGAACTCACCCATTGGTCCTTTGTGGTGGGAACTCACAGTTTTTATGGACCGGAATATGATGACGGCACCCTCTATGTTTTCCGTACACCTGCCGGCGAGGTACTACATTATTCTATAGAACTCGATGGAGTTAACGAACCAAGCGCTCGTATAACGTGGGAGGAATTCGAACTTCTGGAAAACCCGCAGATACTTTTCATTCTAATATGTATATTCTCTTACTTTACCCGACACTTCCCGAAAAAATATTACTGGGATTATGAAGACACATATCCTGCCAAACACCGCAAGGAGGCTGAAAAGTGCAGACCCCTACATATCCTCTCAGCCATTGCGATGGCTTTACTGTTGGTATTCTATTTCGTTCCTACCATTGGAAAATTCTTTATGAGTGGGCTGTTACTGATAATAATCGGTGTGGTAGTTACCGTTTTATTTTGGGTCTCCTCTCAATTCATCTACTCTAAAAAGAAAAAGGCAATACCTGATGATATCTTGAATCCACCGAAAGTAAAACCTAAGAAGAAAGTATCATCCGTAAAAAGAACCACAACCATAAGAAGAGTAGGACGCCCAAAGGATAAGAAAACGAACGTTTGTAAAACATACTGTGATTGGTGTGGAGAGTTTTTCACCGTACATAAAAAAAGAAACCTACTCACTGTAAAATGTCCCTCTTGCAATAAGAGACAGCAGATGCTTAAAGAAGGGTACAACTACCTACTTCTAGATTCTGAAGGTGACAAATCTTTCTCGCTGCTTAAGGATTTTATAACGGAGGGCCTTCCTGCCTTTGTGATCACTACAAAGATTCCATCAAAAGTGGAAGGGAGATATGGATTGCAAAGGGCGAAGATAATGTGGCTTTCGGACCGTACTTCTAGTAAGCATGATGTTCTCGATCCTAAGAGATTGGACTTTGAGATCACACGTGCGATCAATAATTTTTCAAAGGATAACGAACGGGCTGTAATATTCCTCGACGGTTTTGAATACCTGCTGGTGGAGAATACATTTGAAAAGGTATCCAAATTCATCAAAAAGACTACTGACACATGCTCGCTGAATGCCAGTACCTATATGATCTATGTGAATCCTCACTCTTTGTCAAAAACCGATCTGAGCATATTAAAGAAGGAGTTCGATCATACGGAGGACCTTCGGTTACCTGGTAAGAAAGGTTAGCTTATCGGATATGATCTTCCATCCATCTAGTATAAACCTCGTTCTCAAGCCCCATGAGATCAAGGGTTTTACCTACTATGAACTCCACCAATTTTTCTATGCTGTCCGGCTTACAGTAAAAGGCAGGAGAGGCGGGTAAGATGATACATCCGTCCCGGGATAATCGAGTCATGTTCTCAAGATGTATGGTTGACAGGGGTGTTTCTCTGGGCACCATGAGCAATCCCCGTCGCTCCTTCAGCATGACGCCGGCCGCCCTTGTTATAAGGTTATCTGCATTACCGTTCGCTATCTTCGATAATGTTGACATTGAGCAGGGGACTATGAGCATGAAGTCGTAAAGAGAGCTGCCGGATGAAGGAGGGGCACCGAGAACTTGGGGATCAAAGGTACTGCGTGCATATCTCGCCAGTTCTTTATGATTCAGTTCCAATTCCATCTCCAGAAGTTCTCTACCTGACTCGGAGATAACCAGATCTACCTGCACATCGTCCCTTTCGTGCAGTTCCTTGAGTAATTTAACACCGTATATCACACCCGATGCACCCGTTATTGCGAGTAGGAGCTTCATACCCCCTCATATATCAAAGGACATATAAACATATTATGGCTACATGTCCAGCTCCATGCCGTCATATATGTAAGTAGCTCGTTTACAGAGTAAGAACATGCTCAAAGCGGCGATATCCGCAGAAAGTATAGCGAACAGTACTCCCAGTACGCTGTCTTTGGTAAGGAGAAGCAGGGGCGCTACTATGAACAGGGAGCCGATAATGAGGCACATCATCAGCACGATATACATCGTCATCACGTCCGGTGCACCGTCCACGCCTTCATCGAAATTGGGGAATCGTGCAGCCGCCCAGATGCCGATGCCCGAAGATAGGAAGATCAGGGTGACGGAGGAGATCAACACGAATATAAGATGTGCGAAGGGATAATCAAGCAATATCATAAGAGGGGTAACTATGAAAATCGGTATTACGGGGGTGAATATCAACAAACTCAACAACTTACCATAAACTATCTCCCGGGATGGTACGGGCAGGATTTTTATGGCCCACATCCTCTTTCCGTCCCGGCTGAATAATGTTAAAGAGGGGATAAGAATCTGTAATGATACCACCAGGAAAACGCTCATGCCTATGAATACGGGGTAGAAATATTCATCGATTCCCAATCCGAGGTCCGGCTCGGGGCCAAGCTGATGGTACAGTATAACAAGTCCGACGGATATTATCGCCACTATACCCAGTACCGCCGTGGTCTCCTTTCTTCTCCAGCGTTCAAGCATCTCTTTTTCAGCCACACGACAAAAAGGCTTCGAAGAACACCTTCTGAATAACTTGATCGGTCTAAAGGACCTTGTGGAATATGTTTTTGACCCGGAGACGCTCTTTATCCATGCATCCGTGAACATGCTTGCCGGCGATAGAAAAACAACGAAAGATAATACTATCAGGCACAACAGGTATAACGAAATCACCCAGTGGTCTACGTGCCCCTGTGTAGTCAAATATACCAAAGATATGTTCTGTCCGTAGATACCGATTGACATATACTTCAGTATTTTATTGTTTATATTGGACAATGTTGCTATGTTGAACCCTACTAGCAATGCGGCGATCACTACAAGATAAATGTGGAGAAAAAAATATCCGTCTATGTAAAGATCGATATTAAGTATATGATAAAGTCCGGCCATCAGTGAAACGGATATGGCCAATAATAAGAGATTGTACCATAATATCTTCAAAAATACCATGTTACGTATCTCGCTCACTTTTACAGGGGATGAAAAAAGATGTTTCAAGCTGTTGTTCCGATAGCAACTGTCCATCGTCTCGGATGAAGCTTTCCCCATGAAAAAGAAGAAAATAACGAAAAGGATATCACCCCTTTTGATCAATAAAAATTCTATGTCGAGAGTGGAAACATACTCCGCCATAACAAGCACGGTCGAGAAACCAACTATGAGCAGTACCATGAACCATGCCGTCATTATCGGATGGCGGAATATTCGTTTACTGGTGTGGCGATATGAACCGATAACATCTTTCGAAAGCATATGAAGGGTCTTACCAGTCCCCATCGATGACCTCCACAAAGGCATTTTCAAGATTTTTTGTTCGCGTTTTCGCGAGTAGATCATCCACAGTTCCTTCTGTCATCATGATGCCGTTATGGATAATACCCACCATATCCGATATATCCGCGGCTATGGATGTTATATGTGTTGACATAAGGATCGCCCGTCCCTGGTCAGCTAGCTTTCTCAACCTCCGTTTTATGTACCTAGTGTACCTGGGGTCAAGACCACTCGTTGGTTCGTCCAGTATAAGATTCGGGGAATCATGCATCATAGCGTTGGCGAATAAGATCTTTTGCTTCATGCCCTTTGAGTAAGCCGCCATCTCGATGTCCAAGAAACCTCTTATCTCCAGTTCACCGCTTAGCTTGTATATCCTCTCATTAAGTAAGTCCTCGTCCATGTCCCTTATCGTACCCATTATATCCAAAAATTCTCTGCCTGTTATGCTATCGTACAGATGCGGCTCTTCCGGCATGTAGCCGAAGCGCCTTTTATACTCGGTATCATTCCCCACCTTTATACCATCGATATAAACCTCTCCGTCGGTGGCTCGAAGAAGACCCGTCATTATCTTGATTATAGTTGACTTCCCGGCACCATTGGAACCTAATAGGCAGTAGATACTGTTCTCTTCCACCGAGAAGCTAACGCCACTTAATGCTTCAAAATCACCGTAGGTCTTTCGGAGGTTTCTGACTTCTATCATAGTCTATTTGCATCTGGAATGCCTGATGAAGCCGCTGCACGATAATATTTCCACACCTTGCTTCTCAATTTCGTCAAGAAAGATATTCATCCCAAGAGAATCACTTGCGATGTGGCCCGCGATCACGTAGTTCATATGATGTTTTTTCACCTCTTTACGGTGCTCTTCACTCAAGTGCATGCCGATAAGAGTTCCAACTCCGGCCTGGGATAACTTTTCGTATGACTTTTTCGATCCCTGGGTGCCACCGGTCATCTCCACCACAACCTTGCCGGCACTCCTGTCTTTATTCCCTACGAGAACGACGGGTCCGTCACCATTTTTTCTGCTTTCATGGTATTCCGGAATATCATAGAGCATCTCCAAAACATCCTCAACGGTGTCCAGTTCCTTCGTTCCTATCAGGTCCGTCAAGAACTTGTTTACCAGATTGTCGGCGGGTGTGTGAACGCATGCCATCGGTAGGTCCAGGAGTCTTGCTGCATCCACGCTCTGGTTTATGTTCGCTCCCTTTACCTTCCTTTCAACCTCTTTTATCCTCTCATCCATCAATGACTCGGCGACGTTGATGGGAACACCCCATTCCTTCAACACATTCTCCTGTAAGTGCATCACATCGTGCAATCCCATGATACCTATTCCCCTTGGGTGATGCCCTAAAACAAGATCTATGGTAGAGCCATTTTCACCAAGTCTATCCGCAAGGAGTATCTCGCCCGGAGTAATATCGATACCTACGAGTACTCTCTTTACATCTCTCTCAGGGTCGCCGTGAAGAAGTCTTGAGTCCTCGAAGGGATTATCGAGTTTCTGTTGGTCGAAAACCTCCTTGTCGCGTCCTTCGAGTTTTTCGTACTCTTCAGATGATTTTTTCAATATCTTTTCCATACCCTCTTTCCCCCTTGGGTCTGCGTCTATACCCATCTCAACGGCCTTTTGGAAAATATATTTTAACTTCATGTTGATTCAAGTGGTTCATGACTGTGTTAATTAAATAGTTTACTATCTTTCAACACGTATTCACGGAGTGCATATGCAACCCCGCCCTCTCGGCAGGAAGGAATGGCATTATCTGCAGTCGCCTTGACGTGATCCGGTGAGTTCTCCATGGCTACACCGGTCCCAGCAGCCTTTAACATCTCCACGTCCACTTCGTCATCACCTATGGCTAGAACATCCCTCATGGATATGCCCATCCTTTCACATACCATCTCGGTACCTCTTAGTTTGGATGTTCCTTCGGGGTATATTGTCAGTGCCTTCAACTCTCCGTACCTGTGATGCCTGTGTACACAGGTATGTTCTTTGAATTTCGAATCTACAAACCGCTCCATATCATCCAAACCTTCCGCACCATTGTTCTCCGTGTGCATCATGTAGCTGATCGGGTTTCCCCATTCAAGTGCCTGAACATTTGAATCGATGACGAAGGCAACCGGATTCTCGTACTTACTGATCACAGGTAGATCCCTTCTCCTCTTCCAATACTTTCTCTCTCCATATATCGTGGTTATCTCGTACCCCATCTCATCAGCGTATTCCGATATCTTCCGGGCAGTGGCCATATGGAATTCGTTGATCATCCATGGATCCAGTTCATTTACATCATCCCATCCCGGTCCCAGTACCATGGCACCGTTAAGACATATAAGAGGTGCATCGGTTACGGAAAGTCCGGCGAGCAATCGGTATGCTGAGAACCGCATCCTAGTGGTCGCAGGTATGACAGGTATACCCCGGGATATGGCCTCTTCTACCGCTAGTCTGTCTATATCGGCTATCTTACCATCGTTTACCAGAGTACCATCCAAATCGATGAAAACCGCCTTTATGTAAGTCAATTTCCTCTCCCTATCTCCATCATCCTTTCGAGTGGTTTTTTCGCCTTTTTCATCAATTCCGCTTCAACTTCCACCACGGGTTGTAGCGTTTTTAAAGAACGAAGTACTTTCTCCTCTGTGATCTTTTTCATGTTCTGACATAATGGATTTTTCGGGAAATAAAATTCTTTGTTCGGGGCTACTTTACTCATCCGATGGCCCATACCTATCTCGGTTCCGACTATCATCCGTTTTGCATCGGATTCTTTAGCTCGTTTCAATATGCCGGCTGTAGAGCCTGCGTGATCTGCTATATCTATCACTTCCGGTCGACACTCAGGGTGTACCACTACCTCGGCATCCGGATATTTCTGTTTTAATTCCATCATGTCCTCTACCGTGATATTATCATGTGTTCCACAGTAACCTTCCCAAAAGACTATCTCCTTATCTTCTACGAATCGTTTGATATAACTGCCCAAGTTCTTATCCGGTAGGAATAATACCTTGTCTTCTTCAAGACTCCTCACCACTTCGACTGCGTTACTCGAAGTACAGCATATATCAGACAGTGCTTTGGTTTCCACATTGGTATTGACGTATGACACAATAGCCGTATCCGGATTATTATTCTTGAATTCCTTCAACTCGTTTATATCAACCATGGCCGCCATGGGGCATCGTGCTTTTGGCTCGGGATGAATTATCGTTTTATCCGGATTGAGTATCACAGCGGACTCGGCCATGAAATCGACACCGCAGAAAACCACGTATTCAAAATCAAGATCGCTCACCTTTTTCGCCAGCCCAAAGGAATCTCCGTTATAACAGGCTGCATCTTGGATAGAGGCGATCTGATAGTTATGGGCAACAAGAACGATATCGCCCCTTTCCTTGAGAGCTCTTACCTCTTCTTGAAAGGACATGAAGCATCCATAAATAGCTACAATATAAACCTTTTACCCTTTGAACTCGGAAAAATATTATTACAGGCTGTTGAATGTCCCATGAGATGATCCATCTACTCGACGAAAAGCTGGACCGTAAGAATTTCAAAAATTATGCGTTGCAGAGCGCTCTAGCCTCTGTCATAATCTTTGCTTCCCTGTGCATACCTTTTGTTGAAAATGAGATATTGATAGCCGCAATAGGCTCCACCGCCTTCATTGTCTTTGCAATGCCATACCGGTTGACAGCACGCCCCAGGAATGTCCTGGGAGGTCATCTGGCATGTGGCCTCATCGGCCTGCTTTTCTCACAGTTGAACGAGACGGTACTACCGCAAACCGTTATCATCGGCCTTGCTGTCGGTGTCGCTATCTTTGCAATGGTCACCCTGGATATAGAGCACCCCCCGGCAGGAGGCACCGTCATATTCCTCGCACTCACCCCTAACATCCCTGCGTTCCTCACCCTGCTATTGTTGGCATCCACTATGTCGTTGATATGCAATGTGATGAAACCATACATGATAGACCTTATTTGATCGGCTGAAAGGGCGAAGAATATTTAACACACAAGGCTATGTAGGTATGATTATTTGGCACGAAAGAAGAAAAATAACGAAGAGGAAGTAATCAGAGTCCCATACCCCCGCCGTAAGGAAGGGCAAATGTTCGCCATAGCAGAGAAGATGCTGGGCGGCGGTAGGATCAAAGTAGTAGCCGAGGACGGGAAGTCACGTATGGGACGAATTCCCGGTAAGTTGAAGAAAAGGATGTGGATACGGGAGAACGACCTTTTGATAATAAAGCCTTGGTCGTTTCAGGATGAAAAGTGCGAGGTACAGTACAGATACACTAGAACACAGGTCAGCTACCTCAAAAGAAGGAACGACATCCCGGATTCTATCGATATCTTCTGAAGTCTTTATTTTCCTATCGAAAGAACATTATACTATGCATACTTAGTGCATAGTATGAAGCGAAACCTCATGGATATACTTCGATGTCCCAAATGCAAAGGTGAACTGGAACTCAAAGTTACACTAGAAGAAAAGGAGATAGAGGAAGGAGTTCTCATATGCTATAACTGTGAAAAGGATTATCCCATCGAGAAAGGCATACCGAACATGCTGGCTTGAAGGTGGAGCACTTTATCAGACATCAACTATTTTCCCAATTATTCATGCATTTGTAAGAACAGAATTGAAGTTCACTTTCATCGACGAATCTTCTCTTCCTTGTAAATTCTATACTGCAGTTATCACAAGTCAACGTTGCGGAAAGGTTTTCCCAAGCTTTTTTGCAACTGTACGAGCAGAACCGATGTTCGCTTCTATCTATCAATATTCTCTTTCTTGTAAATTTCTCACCGCAGAATTCGCAAGAAACAGTCTCGATATGATCCTTGGTAGGCCATCTTTCCTTGCAACTGTACGAACAAAATTGGTGTTCGGACTTATCCACCAATTCTTTCTTCCTGGTGAATTCTTTATCACAGTACTCACAGTTCAATAGCAATATGTCATTTCTTGTTTCCCACATATCTTTACATCTGATTGAACAGAAATGATGCTCTCTCATTTCAGCGAAGGTTTTGAGTCTGGTGAATTCTCTATCGCAGTACTCACAACTCACCGCCACTCTCTCTTCATAAAACTTCCATCTCTCAAAACACTTTTTTGAACAGAATACATCTCCATTGCTTATCATCTCAGGTTCCTTGACTTCCTTACCACAGTGAACACATACGACTATTTCTGGTGATGCATCCGTATATGATTCTAGGAAAACAGATTCTTCTTTTTTCGCCTCCCATTTATCTCTGCATTCAGAGGTACAAAAATGATTATCTTTTATTCCTGTGACCATTTCAAATCCGGAGATCTTTTTATCACAAAAGGTGCATTTAACCTTATCTGCGGAGGCGGTTGAAGCATAATCTATAATAGACTTGGCTCTTTCCATTCCTAAACCTTGAATCTCGGCTAGCTCTTCAACTTTTAGTTTGGATATATCATCTAAGGACTTTACCGAAAGCTCATCCATCAGTTTCTCAGCAGTGGAAGCACCTATACCTGGAATTTTTCTTAAATCCTCAATTATCTCGTTCCTAATCCTTTCCATATCTACCTATTTAGATATCACAATGTAGCTATAAGTCTTTTACCTACATTTTCCAAAAACTCAGATGTATTCCTTCTGTACTTTGACCACTTCCGCACTGTTACTTGCATCCCTATAACATTCCAAGGGCTCCCGATTCAATTCCAAGAAGTGTAAACCCCACTTGAAAAGGGATAAAATCGTCCTAGCCTGTTCCTCTTCACCCAGTATGAACAAGGCCGCGGCCAGGGCCTCCACAGTGGTAAGTTTCATGGGTCGACCGTAATTCACCGGGTTGGCGGCTACAAGATAGGGGAGTGCCCTACCGTTATGGAACCTGTTCAACTTCGTATCGGAATCCGCCCAGGTGCAGTCGATGGTACATATACCGTAAGAAACTGCAAACTTTCTATCCGCAGGTGAAAAAGCTGTGTCCGAAAGCGGGGTCAATACTATACCGCAATTTCTTAACTTATTATGGTCCTTCAACTCTGCCGCCAATCCATTTGCTAGCAATTTTCTTGCAGTGCATTTTTTGGGGTCGCATTCTCCGTAATCAAGTACATATAAGTCCATGAACACCTAATTTTCGAGATACTTTTTTACTATCTTGATTGCACATACATCACCGCACATTGAACACGCTTCTTCCTCGCTGGGGTTCCTCTCTCTTCTGTAGAGCATCGCTTTGTCAGGGTCCACTACTTTGCGGAACATGTGTTCCCAATCAAGGTCCTTACGTGCTTGGGACACTTCCCGGTCCATATCCGTATCTATTCCCCTTGCAACATCTGCTGCATGTGCTGCTATCTTCGAAGCGATGGTCCCCTCCCTTACATCGTCGACATCGGGCAGTCCCAAATGTTCCGATGGTGTAACGTAACATAGAAAATCCGCACCTTCGTATGCGGCAAGTGCACCGCCGATGGCACCCACGATATGGTCATAGCCCGGAGCAAAGTCGGTGACCAGGGGACCCAGGACATAGAAAGGTGCGTTGTGACATAATTTTTTTTGTATCTTCACATTAGTGGCTATCTGGTCTATGGGGATGTGTCCCGGTCCTTCCACCATGGCCTGTACCTTTGCTTCTCGTGTTAGTTTCACCAGCTCACCAAGGGTGATCAACTCCTGTATCTGTGGTCTGTCGGTGGCATCTGCGATAGATCCGGGTCGAAGTCCGTCGCCGAGGCTCAAGGTGATATCATATTCCTTGGCGATCTCAAGAAGGTAGTCGAACTCTGCGTACAGTGGATTTTCCTCGCCTCTATGCAGTATCCATGCGGTAAGGAATGATCCACCGCGGCTAACCACGTCCGTTAACCTACCGCTCTCTTTTAATGATTCAACAGCCTTCTTGGTCACCCCGCAGTGAACGGTAACGAAATCCACGCCGTCCTTTGCATGCATTCGGATACTGTTGAACATATCATCGGATGTCATCTCAACCAACGCGTCCTCCCTGGCCTTTTGAAGTCCGCACTGGTATATGGGGACTGTGCCCAGTGGCAATCGGGTCTTTTGCAGCATCGTACGGCGTATCCTATCTATGTCTCCGCCAGTGCTTAAGTCCATCACCGTGTCGGTACCGTATCGTTCCGCAACCCTTAACTTATCCATCTCCGTATCCATCTCCTGCATGTCCCTGGATGTGCCTATATTGACATTTACTTTAACCCTCAAACCCTTGCCTATGGCTGTGGGCCTCGGTTTATGAATACGATTGTAAGGCAGTACCGCTAGTCCTTTGGCTATCAACCGGGCTAGTTTGTTCGCACTCACAGGTTCCGGTGCGGAACTCTGCACCACGATATCAGGTACATCCCTTTCGCACTCTTCCATAAGTGTCATCACGAATCCATGATAAGTCGAACATTATAATCTTTTGGATTGCACACCCTATAATAGATGCTATATGATGTAAAAAACTAAATATGTTGTGCCTTATCTTACCCTAGCAAGGTGGTAATTTGAACGAAGATGAACAAATGACCTGTCCTGTCTGCGATTCAGAAATATCCGTGGAATCAGAAAAGTGCCCCATTTGTGGTATTGAGATAGAACTCTTCCGTGTAGATGAAAGCGAAGATACAAGTGAGGGACCATCGGTGGAAGATGAGGATATTTCGAGCGACGTGATCGTGTTTGAGTGTCCTTTATGTCATGTAGATGTTGCAGAGGATGCGAAAAAGTGTCCTAATTGTGGAGCTATTTTTGAGGATGATGAAGAGCAAGAAGAAGAATTTAACAACAAGATAGCAGAAGCAAAGCAGAGGTTAGCAGAGGCCAGAGATACGAAGTTAGGTATTAACTATCTGAAAGAACTTTTAAAAGAAGCGGTAACCGCCGGTAAAAACGAAGACTACACAAAAGGTATTCAAAAGGCCGATGAGTGCATAAATTCTGCATTAAAGGTCATTGATATATACGAGATGATGGATTTTGCAAAAACACAAATAGAAGAGATAAAGGAAATTGGAATGGATCATATTATCCACCTTAAGAATTTAAAGGAAGTAAAAGAAAAGATAGACGCCGGCGATTATGACGAAGCACTAGTGTTGTTAGAGCAGGCACATATGCAAATCGAGGAAAACTTAACGGAAATTGAATCCACTGAGCACATAGTAGATTCCCCGGAGTTGGAATTAGAATTCGAAGGTAAGTTTGAAGAAGCAAAGAAAGTACTCTTTGAGATCAGAGATATCGACATAGATATCAGTGGTTCGAAGAAATTGATGAAGAAGGCAAGAAAGGCAAAAAATGAAGGTGATGTTCAAACCGCCATGGAGCATCTGGATGACCTAATAGAGACATGTCAGTACATATCGATCATATCAGAGATCATAGAGGAGGGGAGGGGGATGGTACAGGAACTGAAACACAAAGGGCTGGAATACATTTCACATCTTGAGAATTTAAAAAAGGGTAAAAATATGGCCGAAGAGGGTAAGCACATTGAATCTGTGGATCTCCTCAATAGTACCCTCGATGCTTTAGAAAAATCCCTTTCTGTTAAACCTGTAACGGATGATTTAGATAAGGGCGAGTTGTATGACGATATGCTCGACGTAGCCATGGATCTATTGATGAAAATTAGAAAAACCCACATCGCTTTTGATGATATTGAAAATCTGATCGACAGAGCATCAGAACTTGAAAAAAAAGGTAAAGTTGACAACGCCATAAAAATTTTGGAAAAAAGCGTAAATAAGGCTGAAAAATTACTGTTAATACGAGAACATATCGACAACGGAAAAACAAAAATAAAAGAATTGAAAAAGTATGGAAAGGCTGATCGAAAATATCTAGAGGCTTTAAAAGAAGGAAAGATCATGGCCGATAACGGTGATTACGACAAAGCTATCGAAACCATCAAAAAGACCATAGAGAAGATGGATATGGTTCTTAGTGACTCCCAGGAAATAATCGTTGAAAGAAAGAAAAAACCATCTGTTACCGACATAGAGGATATGGTTTCCGAATTAAAAGATCTCCTGATAACCGCAAAAAAATATGGGATCAAAGTAGATGGTGGTCGCGAGATAATTTCGGAGGCCTTGGAAAGTGTTACTGAAAAGAATTTCGAAAATACACTTGAATTACTTGATAAAGGAAAGGATGAGATAACAGATTATCTGAAAGATGTTATAGATGAAAGGATGGTTTCATTAGAGATCGCAATGGGCGAGATAAATAAACAAGACATCGAAACTGTGAAAAGGTACTTACGAGAAACCAAGAAATCGTTGGAAAAGGATAATTTATCAGATGCTCTCGAATACCTTTCCAAGGCCAATTCCATACGAGAGGTATCTGAAGAACCCATGGGTGAGGCAGAATCCTACGTTGCGTATATTGGTAAACTCATCTTCGACGCCGAGATGCTCGGTATAGATGTTACAGATGCAAACGAGTTACTCGATAAGGCTAAACTTGAGATAGAGGTTGGGGACTGGGAAAGTGCCGAGGAGTTCGCCAATGATGCGAGCGAGATAATATTTGAAAATGTGCCCGAACGATTAAAGGTCATGGTGAATAAAGCTCAAAAAGAACTAAAAAAGGCCAAGATACGTGGTATGAATGTTTCCGAAGAAATTGACATCTTAAAACGTGCTAGTATGGCTAAGGACGACGGTGACATGGAAAGATGTATAATACTCATGAAGAGGTACAAAGAAAGGATGGAATCTATGAAAAATAAGTGATGAGTTCGTACCGTACTGTAAAATGAGGCCCCGAAGGATTTATCACCTAATAATACAATATGTACTTTATGGAAGAAGAACTGTATTCGATGTCACCTCGGGAGATAGCTAAAAGAATATCATCTATGGAGATAAGAGGGGCAGCGTTCATAGCCAGGGCCGCAGCTATAGCTATAAAAAATGCTGTAGAATCCTTTGAGGGAACGGATATGGATGAATTTCGATCTTACATATCCGATACCGCCGACACCCTGAGATCTACCCGTCCATCCGCTGTTTCACTGCCAAATGCAATACGTTACGTTCTGGGTTCTAAGGAACATGATAATCCGGAGGATGCAAAAAAGTACATCATCGAAAGATGCCGTCAGTTTGTGGAAGATTCCTTCAATGCTTCAGAGAAGATAGCCGAGTACGGTGGTAAAAGACTCAAGGACGGCGACGTTATACTCACCCACTGTAATAGTTCACTTGCCATAAGTGCCATAAAATACGCGTGGAATCAAGGCAAGAAGATCAGCGTTTTTGCTACTGAATCGCGACCAAAAAAACAGGGATATATAACCGTACGTGAGCTTGCGGAGTACGGTATACCGGTAAGTCTAATAGTCGATCCCGCAGTCAGATATTTTATCAACGAGATGGACCACGTTTACATCGGTGCAGACAGTATAGCATCCAACGGTGCTGTAATTAATAAAATCGGAACCTCCCAAGTTGCCCTTTGTGCCCATGAGTCACGGGTTCCCGTTACCGTCTGTGCCGAGACCTATAAATTCTCAAGAGAAACGGCATTTGGTGATCTTATCGAGATAGAGGAACGAGAACCTTCCGAGATAGTTAAACCTTCGGACTTCCCCGGTGTTACCATAAGGAATCCTGTTTTTGATGCGACCTCTGAAAGATACATAGATTCCATTGTAACAGAGAAAGGTATTATATCCCCCTCGAGTGCTTACCGTATAATAAAGGAGATGGAAGAATGAAGAAAGAATACTTAGCCATAGGCGAAGAGCTTGACCCCGAAGAATACTTTATCTGTGATTATAAGGTTCGAAGTGACCTACCTATCGAAACCGCCGGAGCACGGATAGCCGAAGAAGAATCGACAGGTACATGGACCAGACCCACAACACTGACGGACGATATATACCGAAAGTACGGTGCAAAAGTGGTGATGGCCGAAGGTAATTCGGTTCGTATAGGATATCCTGCAGTGGATTTTTCCGGTAAGATCGGAGGTGTACCACAGATACTGAGCATAATAGCGGGAAATCTTTTCGGGCTGGAATCTCTCCAGGGTGTAAGACTTGAGGATATACAGATACCAAAGATAATAGCTGATAGATATCCCGGTCCTCAATTCGGTATCTCCGGTCTAAGAAAACTTCTGAATAGGCCTAAAAAACCACTTGTGGGTACCATCGTCAAGCCTAAGATAGGATTACCCCCAGAGGAATTCGCCGATTATGTTTACGAAGCCGGATGTGGCGGACTCACTAACTCTAAGGACGATGAAACCCTGGTCGACCAGGATTTTTGTCCCCTTGAAGAGCGGGTCAATGTTGTCAGCGAAAAACTGGATATTCTAAAAGAAGAGGGACATTTGATGATACATGCACACAATATAAGCACATCAGCCCATGAGATACTAGATGCGGCTGATGTCGCCCTTGATAACGGTGCTAGGCAGTTGATGGTTGACGTCTTCACCGTTGGCTTCTCGGGCGTTCAAGCCCTTGCTGAAGACACATCCATAGATGTGCCTATCCATGTACATCGTGCCATGCACGGGGCTTTTACCAGAAATCCAGAACATGGTATCGCAATGCCCGTAGTCTGCAAACTTGTAAGAACGGTAGGTGGGGATTCATTCCATATAGGCACATACGGAACGGGAAAGATGCATGCGAATATAACTGAAGAGCTTCGCTCGAAAGATGCGTTGACAGACAAAATGCACAGTACTCCTAGAACGATTCCAGTTTCCAGCGGAGGTTTGCACCCGGGTCACATGACCGAGTTGATGGGAAAGAGCGGTAATGATGTTCAGATACAGGCAGGAGGTGGTGTTTCCGGACACCCCGATGGCGTACGTGCAGGAGCTAAAGCTCTGATCCAAGCCGTCGATGCTGCTTTTGATGGGATACCGTTAGAAGAGTATTCATCGAGTCACATCGAACTCAAGAAAGCACTTGAATGGTGGGGATAAGGTGTTAAAAAAATTAAAGGCTAGGAAGATAGACATAGAGGCAGGAGAGAACAAAGTTATACTTAACAGAAAAGATGCGGATAAGATAGGGCTGCGTAGTCAGGGGAGGGTAAAGGTCGGTTCTTCCAAAAACTACACCGTGGCTATCGTAGAGCTCTCCGAAACCCTTGTTAAGGAAGGAGAAGTGGGTGTTCTACATCGAGTTGTCACCAGTATCGATGTGAAAGACGGAGAGAAATTGACCATCGTACCCGCAGGAAGACCAAAATCAATAGATCATATACGTGAAAAATTGGAGGGAAATGAACTCTCTGAACATGCCATCAACGAGATAATCCAAGACATAACAGATCGATGTCTGTCGGATATTGAACTTTCCGCATATGTATGCAGTATCTATGCTAAAGGGATGAATCTCAGGGAGACGAAAGATCTAATACTTGCCATGATAAAAACAGGCGAGAAGATAGAATTCGATAAGCATCCGATATTCGACCACCACAGCATCGGCGGTGTTCCAGGTAACAAGATCACACTTCTCGTGGTCCCCATAGTTGCCGCCGCTGGTCTTCTTATACCTAAGAGCAGTTCAAGGGCAATATCCAGCGCCGGGGGAACAGCTGACATATTCGAAGTGCTCGCGGATGTTACCCTCTCCTTATCTCAGATAAAATCCATAACGGAAGAGATCGGAGGTGTCATATCATGGGGCGGTGCCGTCAATCTAGCACCCAGCGATGACCTGATAATAAGGGCTGAATACCCTCTCAGAATAGATCCCTATGCCCAGGTGCTGGCATCTGTATTATCTAAAAAGAAAGCTTCCGGAGCCGAATACCTGGTTATGGACATACCGGTAGGGCCAAACACAAAGGTGGAGAATATGGAATTGGCCAGGAAGTATGCTAGGGACTTCGTCACATTAGGTGAGGATATAGGTATAAACGTTCGCTGCGCTTTAAGCTATGGAGGCCAGCCTGTGGGAGAAGGTATCGGTCCTGCTATAGAGGCCCGCGAGGCTCTTGCGGCCCTTGAGGGCAAGGATGTACCCAACAGTCTGATAGAAAAATCCGTTGAACTTGCGGGTATGGTACTTGAGCAGGGCGGACTACCAGAAGGACGGGGGAAGGAAAAAGCAAAGAAAATACTTGCCAGCGGTGCGGCTCTTGAAAAGATGAAGGAGATAATACAGTATCAGAACGGAGATCCGGATATTACTTCTGGCGATGTACCTATTGGTAAATATTCACATGAGATATTATGTAATAGGGACGGATATGTAGGGGCCATAAACAACCGCTGTGTTATCGAGATAGTAAGGGCTGCGGGCGCCCCCTACGATAAGGGTGCAGGCTTCATACTAAAGAAGAAAAGGGGCGATAAGGTGGATAAAGACGAATTACTTTATACCGTCTATTCGGAAAATGAGAACAACCTAAAGGAAGCCGTCAAACTCGCTAACCATCTAAAACCATTCCTTATAGAAGGTATGATATTGGAGAAGCACCCCTCCTATCGTTTGGTCTGAGTTTCAACTATGATGTCTAACTTTTACCGCAATTCCCCTTTGTGCATGGACCATCTCCATACCAGACATAACAGCGACCCCGACGCCCCTGAGTTCGTTGTCGTGAACTATAACACAATCGTCTCCGGGTGATATGCTATCATCTGCATCCATTACACCCACGGCGAACACGGTGCCCTTAGGCACGAAATCTTCTATCTCAACGATGTTTATTCTATTTTCCATCAATATCTCGCCTCCGTGTAGTGTCAAGGAGATAAGACCTCTTTCGGCTACCATCATCCCCCTCTGTTCGCCTTCGGAAATTATCTTGTACTCGGGGTACCTGCCCTTCACAACAGCGTTATCCAGTAGGTGGACGCCTTTAGAACCGAACTGATATCTCACGAACGAGATAAGATTTTCCTCCAAATATTTGCGAACATCTCCTCTTTTTCTTCCCGCATGCTCTCTCACTTGCTCCGATAATCTTCCAAGTGCTGCCTCATGGGTAGGGTGGTCTCCCCGTGTAGTGTCGATACAATCCATATGCTCTACAACAAAATTCATATCCTTGGGAAGGTGAGAGATGATCACACGATAATTTCCTTTTTTAATCAACGAATCCAACATTTCCGTTATGGTGTCACGCTCTTCTTCGTACCAAGTATGGGTCACGGGAATTTCGTAATTTTGTGCAGGATAAAACAGTTCTAACTCCCTAGGGACCATCCCCAAGGGGGATGTAAGTACAACCTCATGCACATTGGTCCAATCACCCTTGTTTATGGAAGATCTGAACTTCCCATGCGAGCGTGAAGTGAAATATGGTTTGCGCGCGGAGCACGGAAGAAGAAGTAGAACGTCACGTTCCGGTGGTTCGTATCTATCAACCATTCTTTGTCTGAATCTTAGAACGTCCGGCCGATAATATGCCTCTCGTGTTGACACAAATACACTATCTCCAGTTACAGGAACATGCGGCATCACTATACCACTCTTCGAATCCATAAATCTCAATGCCTCTACCAGCCAAGGCTCGCTCCTCACCCGTGATTCCACCAGCTCACGTATCCTGCCTTTGGATATGCCTTCTCTGATAAGTCGCATCTCTTCATTTAATCGCTGCCTGTTCAGAGTGATATCACCGGGAAACCCCATCCAATCAGATATCTCGACACCTTGAAAGCCAAGATGGTCCGCATAAACTGTATCATATATATCCACACCCATGTAAGAAAGTAACGATATGTTGTTTGGTAGAGCTATCCCAGGAATGTATATGAGTTTGTGAAATGGTATCTCGTTTCTCAAAGACAGTATCCTATTTACCAGGGAACTTCCACGACCTAGTAATTCAGGTGAATTACCTAATACATAGATCTCTGCTTGTGGATCAGGTTCCTGGTCATAGATAACCTGTATCTCTTTACTGCCTCCCCGGCTTTCCACACAGTAATCACCGGCAGTGCCGGTAAAAGCAAAGCTGGCTGGTATTGATAGGCTATTTTCTAAGGGGTTGAAAAATGAATTAGAGACGCGGATCTCAAAGCCGTTTTCGTCGGACAAAAGGCATATTTCTCCTCTCTTCTCAGCATTGAGTATGACCGGGGTTTTTAGGACCTTATCATCGACGGTCAAGATGCCTGTTTTTGACAGGCCCCAACGTTGGGTTATTTCTATCATCTTCCTTTACAAATTGTCTGATAAGGTAAAAAGGTATCGCGTTGTAAAAAAAATAAAAGGAAGGGGTGGATTATGTTATAATCCTATTTTCCCATTATCTTCATCCAGCCGTTGGATTCGTAAACGGACAGTTTCCGCTGCTCAAGCTTGGATTTGAATTCGTCCCAAGTGATCTCTTTCAAACGTTCGTTCCCGCCGCCCTTCTTTGTGAATTGAAGGATCCCGTCGGTCTTGTCGACCATGGCTGGTACAAGATTCTTTTCGTCCGCAATTTTCTTTGCTTTTTCTACGCTTATCGGTTTCATGCTCATATCTTTATCCTCCTATTTGGAGACAGGCCGGTCACACCGAACCCAGTAGGATAAATGGGTTAATAATATATAAGTCTTTCGCTAAATTCCAGACATTTTCGGCCCTTTTTGATGTAAAGTGCGAAAAATTTTCAGACATATGTCAGACAATCAACGCAGTAAAAATAGACCATCTAATTATAGTGGAAGACACCAAGGATTGTCATCCTCTTGTCTATCGGTTTCTATCTAGA
>CAZAMQ010000012.1:0-44709 GCA_964486225.1 uncultured Thermoplasmata archaeon
GCCAAGAGCGACCCCTACAGCTACTTCATGCTGGAGCCCAAGGGGGGACGGTTAGTAGATGTATTTTTAGGTATAGTCATTGACAATTCACACTCAATGTCTAAAAGAAACTATCCACCCGGTGATGGAAATCCATCCTGGTTAGACCATGCTAAGGAAGGAGCGATAACCCTTGTAAATTCACTATCTAATGGCTCCGTAGTCTGTGTTTGGAGATTTGGCGGTCAGAATGCCGTTCAACATTTATCACCAACGTTACTGGAAGGGGGTGGACGACAAACAGTTATCGATTCAATAGATGGGATGGAGGATCAGCCCATTACATCCATATGGGATGCGATAGGGGGTGCTTATTTTGATATTATGG
Organism: uncultured Thermoplasmata archaeon; assembly: GCA_964486225.1. Taxonomy (GTDB): domain Archaea; phylum Thermoplasmatota; class Thermoplasmata; order Halarchaeoplasmatales; family Halarchaeoplasmataceae; genus Haladaptatiplasma. The sequence goes on from CAZAMQ010000012.1 coordinate 368, forward strand.
ATAATATCACTGATTATGAACATGACCTTTACCCCGCTTTAGCGGTACTCGCTGATGGAGGTGACATACAGTCAGCAGATGATTCTACTAATTTACGTATGCTAGAATCCGGAAGTACAGAATGGGCACCATGGGGAGAAATGAAACCGGAAGAAGGATATCCGATAGAGAATTATCCAAGTCATTTGGGAAAATATCAATTCCCATTTGACGCCTATACACCCTCAGATAACGGAATATGGCGCTGGAGTGGTTCGGAATCACCCCGTCCTGCCCCTCAATATGATCCAAATCGTAAAGGATTACTTTATTCGGACGCTCCTATATTTACTATAGGTCTAGGTATAGAACATTTTGATAATATACCAAATTGGGATGAAGTTACTACATTCGGAGAACCGTCAGATGGTGATTCAAATGAATATCATGTATATATGCCTGATGATCCAGACGATCCCGAAAGGAAAGAAGCAGGAACGTTGGAATATAACCTATGGCGTGCAGCTAACACTTCAGGTGCAGAATACTTCTTTGCACCGGACCCGGGAGATCTCGAGGACATATTCGAGACCATCGCGTACATGCTCCAGAGGCCGGAGAACCTAACGGCCATCGAAGATGATTTTGTGATCAACGAGGATGACGACGAAGAGTGGATCAAGAACTTCGACAAGTACGCAGTAACACCGGCATTAGACCTTACAAATACAGAGGAAGCGTGGCTCACCTTCTGGCACAAGTACAGGCTCATCCAGGGCGTCAACGGTGCGTACATGGAGATAGGCTACGAGGACCCGGATGACCCCGGTGAGTATCTATGGCGTTACGTCGAACCTTCAATAGGACCCTACACAGGTAACCTGCTGCTCAGCGAGATAGACACGGACGACTTCGATAACGACATAATCTGGTGCTGGAACGGTAAGTCAGCCGGAGGTACCATGCAGTGGGAGTTCGTAAAGGTCGATCTACTTAGAGACGAATACGAGATACCGGAAGACAAACTAGACACCGTCCGCGTCCGCTTCTACTACAAACAGTTCGGCGGAGGTGTCAGAGACGGCGGATGGTGGCTGGACGACGTCAGCGTAGTGGTCACACGCATAGGTAATTCACCGGATAACATCGAGCCGGGGATGCACGACGTGTGGCATCTGTACGAGACCATCGGCCCCGACGGCCAAACGACCAGGGTTTGGCGTAATGCGGACCCGAACACCGACGAGAACTACTTCCGAAAGGGCATCGACAACAGATTGGTCACGGCTCCCATATACCTCACAAACGCAAAAACGGCCTTCCTGAGCGCGGATTTCAAGTTCAACATAAACACCGCAGGCGGAAGACCACCCGACGGCTTCCGTGTGGAGGTATCTACGGACAACGGCCGTTCGTGGGAAGCTATCAACCTTGGTGTGAGGGCGGCGACGGGTGTATCTGGTTCCGGCGGTGACGCAGGCGGAAACATAGGCTACAACTGGACAACTGTAGGAGAACTGGACAGGCTTAACGTAGACCTGAGCGACTACGCAGGTAACGTGATACTCATACGGTTTAGGGTATTCACATGCAGTCACCCCAACTACAATAATTACGCAGACCCCGCTACCGACGGAGGCTTCTACGTGAACAACGTCATCGTCTTGGGTGAGACTATCCAGGAGTGAAGTCTAAACGTAGTATTCACTTTCCATCCTTCCTGGATTCTACATCTCGAACATAGGTTAGATGTCTTTTTGCGAAAAGAGAAGGGCTGTTGAGTTTGAGTCGTTCCATGGTCATTTTGCAGTATTCAGAATCGATCTCAATACCTATACTGCTTCTATTGGTCTTCATGGCAGCTACCATGGTTGTTCCTGAACCGCAGAAAGGATCTAAAACCGTATCGCCGTAAAAAGAAAACATACTTATTAACCGGTAAGCCAATTTTTCCGGGAACGGTGCAGGATGATCTTTTGTTGATTCACCAGGAATTCTCCATATCTGTTTGAACCATTCCTGATAATCTCCTTCGTCGATACGACTCTTTTCTCTCTGGTCTTCCGTAGGCTGCCGATAAGAACCCGGTTTCCTCTGCATCAATATGTATTCTATATCGTTCTTTATTATCCCGTTCGGTTGGTAAGGTTTGCCTAGGAATTTGGTTCCGTTATCAACTTCATAATTTGCGTTGGATATCTTGTACCACAGGATGGGATTCAAATTATCAAAACCCGCCTTTCTGCAGTTTACCTGTATGTCCGCATGATTGGGAAACACCACATGTCTTCCGAATTCCCTCCTGGATTTACAGGCATCTCCAACCACACAGACCAACCTTCCGCCGGGAACCACCACCCTGAAACATTCCTTCCAGACCTTTGTTAATTCCCAGTGGAATTTTTCGTAATCGTCTATATGTCCCAGCTGATCCGGAGAATCGTTATAATTCTTGATATTCCAGTAAGGTGGTGAAGTTACCACCAGATGCACACTTTCATCTTCCAGGAAAGACATATCCCGTGCATCCCCATGATACAATGTGTGAGTCGTTTCTATGCTCATTTACAACCCTCTCTAATCCTATTCTTTAAAGATGATAAGAGCATTTTACAGGAGTTCTCTATATTTTCCTCGGATTGTGATGCGAAAATAACTTCGTCGATGTCTTCCGATTTAAGCCTGTTTTGTATGTTCATGTGTTCATCTATGAACGGATAGTATATTACAGCCACGAAATGTGATTCGGGATAGGATAGTTTTAACTTCCTTGCTTTACTCACTATCTCATCCGTTCTTTTATGGATATCTCTCCTAGCCTCTATTCTTTTTATGTCAATTCCAACGGATATCTCTCCTGTTTGTGGATATGCCGCATCGATTTCGAATTTTTCACCGCTAGATTCGAAATATCTTTTTTTGAATATCCCGTCCGTTAAGTTGTTCAAACATTCCACTATTGTCTTTTCCCATTGTCCTTTTCTTTTTCTGATCTCCTTGTCGATAAAATAGACCCTATCCAATCGAGTTAAGGAAGGGATTTCAACGTAAGGTGGTAGGAATTGTTTCACGTAACCTGCTATTTGCATAGCTTCATCTCTATCTAGTTTCGGTTCATAGGTGTTAATATTTTTTATGCCCACATCCCTTTCTATGGCCCTGCCACCTATATTGCATACGGAAAGCAACGGTTTTAATATGGAAGGATATTTGATGAGTGCCTTGGCAATATCTCCCGCCGATACTTGGGAAAAAACTATCACCTCTACTTCTTTTGACTCGATGTACTCGCTGAAAGCCTCCCTCAATGAATTTCTAATCATTTTTGATCTTTCGTCCGCTGAGTCCTTTACCCATTCCATATATTCCTTTTTACTACCATATCCATCCTTCATCTTGAAACTCCATCTGATTTGGTTACTAGTGCATATCAACAGGGTTTTAAATATTTATAGGTTGTGTGTGCAGTCCAGTTTTCGGAATAAAATTTCTGAGGATCACATAATACCCGTACGAAACGGGTTAGTCGAAAAGCTCACTTTCCATCCTCTCAAGGGAATAGAGCATCAGTTCATCATCTTGAAGCTCCTCCAACTCGGATGTGAAGCCGGAACGGGAGAACAGTAAGTACTCTTCGGTTCGACTTTCATCGTTCCACCTTACCTTAGAGGACTTTACCTTCAACGATTCGAGAGTTCCCACGCCCACCGGATTCTTCGACCACTTGCACTCCCCTAGTAATATCTTCTTCTCCCTGTCATCAAGAGCCACGATATCTATCTCGTCCTCACCATACCACCATTTACCGATCTCGTATCCTTTGTAACGATGATTCAGGAACTCTCTACATACATCTTCGAATATGTAAGATACATAAATGTCTAGGTAAGAACATATCTTATCTAGCAGAAGATCCGTATCAATTTCAAGCAGACTTTTGTTGGGAAAGATCTGTCCAAACCAGAATCTGAAAAAATTGTCTTCGAGATAGTACCTTCCGTTCTTCGCTTTTTTATCGGTTACCGGAGTTATTCTCTTAATCAGGTGGAGCCCCCTCAATATGGAAATGTAAGCCGTTAGACTATTCTTGCTTATCCCGGTTTCGTTTTTTATCTCGGAAAATTTGGTTTTACCTTGGGATATCGCTTTAAGTATGGTAAAGTAGTTCATGGGTTCACGTAGTTCCTCCCTCATCAAGAATTCGACTTCGTTGTGGAGTACCGCACCTTTGAAGAGTATGTTATGCAGTATGTTAAATCGAATGTCTTTCTTAACGTCGAATTGTTCTAGAAAATAGGGTATTCCTCCCAATATCGCATATGTCCTGATCTGGTCTTCGAAGGAATGATCCGGAAAAAATTTTCTCGTCTCCTTGAAACCAAAAGGTGTTATTTTCCATTGACCAGTCCTTCTACCGTAAAGAGGTGATTTATGCGAGAGGACCTCATCCTCCATCATAGCAACCGACGAACCGGTTAATATCAAAAAAATATTTGAGTTTTTCAGTTCCTTGTCCCATAAACGTTGTATCTTTGAGGGCACGGCATTATCTGCTTTTATGATGTACGGAAATTCATCCAGGACCAGGATGATGTCTTTATCTTTAAGATATCTTAGAACTACCTCCCAGTCTCGATTCAGATCCTTGATCAACTCGTCACCCGTTAGTTCGTGGATCAAATCGTACAATTCCCTCAATTGCTCCACTGAGTTGGACTCGGAAGCTGTGTAATATATGTGGTTCTTCCCTTTACAAAATTGTTCTACCAGTGCTGTTTTACCCACACGTTTCCTTCCGTAGAGGATCACAAAGGCCGGTCTACCTTTATTTTGTCTTTCAAGGAATTCCAATTCCTTTTCTCTACCGATGAATCTTTGTGTAATCATGATTATAATAAACATGATTATCCTTTATAAGCGTTTTCATGATAACACATGGGCCATATGGGGCGGCGATCATCGTACTCTAAGGTATTCTGCTTTAAGTAGTTCACCAAGCACCCAACAGGATGTATTTCGCTCCGGCGTCTCTCCATACCGCAGCGTCAAAACAATTTCGCGTATCTATGACCACGTTACCCTTCATAAGCTCTAAAATATCAGCCGGGACCATGTCGATGTAATCACGGTGGTCAACCATCAGAACGACGGTATCCGCATTCCTAAAAGTATCTTCCAGATCCCCCTTATCTTTCTTCACGTAGGGGTCGTGCAATCTAACTTCGAAGTCCGAGAGATATTCAACGAGCTTATTCGTAGGCGAATTACGCACGTCCTCGGTGTTTGCTTTGTAAGAGGTACCAAGCAACGCAACCATACCGTTTCGCTGTGTATTGGCTCTTATGAGCTTCTCAACACCCTTTATCATACCATCGTTTATCTCCCTCGCCTTGGGTATCAAGCCCGAATCTCCGTTCACCAGGAACCAAGGGTCAACGGGAAGGCAGTGTCCCCCTACACCAGGGCCGGGCTTCAGTATATCTACCCTCGGATGATTGTTCGCCAGAACTCTCATCTTCCAAACATCTATTCCATAGCTCTCGCAGAGCTTAGCAAATTCGTTGGCTAGGGCGATGTTCACATCTCTGTAAGTGTTTTCAGCTAATTTAGAGAATTCGGCGGTGGTAGGATCGGTAGTGTATATATCTCCCTCTACGAAGACTGAATACAGTTCCCTTCCACGTTCGCAACTCTTCATATCTATCCCTCCGACTATACGATGATTCTCAGTCAACTCTTTAAGTATCTTACCGGGCATCACCCTTTCGGGGCAGTGGCACAGGTCAAAGTCCTTACCTGCGGTCAAACCACTTTTTTCTAGAATAGGTGATAACACGTTCAATGTCGTGCCGGGAGGTACTGTGGATTCCAATATAACCAGGTTATCTCTCTGAAGTACATCGGCTATCCGATCTCCGGCGGATTTGACGTAGGATAAGTCCGGCTTATTTTCATCATCTATGGGTGTAGGTACGCAGACGATGAAGACATCACTTGGTTCTACTGTACATCTGGCACTGAGATTACCCGTGTTGAAAGCATCTCTAAGAAAGGCAAGGAGCCCCGGTTCCTCTATACTAAAAATACCTTTGTTTACGTTATCCACTTTATTCTGATCTACATCGACACCGACCACTTGGTAACCACGGTTGGCGAAAATCGCTGCCGTGGGCAATCCGATGTATCCTAGGCCGAGAACCGATATACGCATAATAGGGTATTACGTTGATATGGTATTTAAAAATGGGGGTTTACAAACTAAATTCCGATCACATGACAATATCTTTTATCTTTTTCAATACACAACGTCGGACCCTATGGGCATCATTCATCAATCCATTGCTCTTCACTGCACCCTCCAGATACTCTATTATCTCATCAGGATCTCCCGAGCGAAGTATCATACCCTTTGATGCGAGAGAAAGATCGACCTTCAAGGGTTCGCACGAGTAGAAGGAGACCGCGGGTACACCGAGTACGGCGGCTTCCCTGGCAAGAGTCCCCGAACCGGTCAGAACACCTCCGGAATACCAGCAAAGCTGGGGCCCGTTGACCGGTGGTGAAACGTACACATTTTCCGACCTTTTCATCCATCCGGGTGAAACACCATATCTTGGTAAGAACACTAAGTTGTATCCTTCCTTCACCAATCTCCGGGCTATGTCGAATGCCTTTATAACGCCGTTTTTAACATAATCCGACTTCCAGGCTTCCGCTCGAAGCACTAGATAGTCATCGAACGGTATGTTATCTTTGATGGTTTGGTCCGGTTTGAAATCCGCTAGATATATCTGTTCCTTAAAACCGGGGTATGTCGTAACTACCGTCCCGTTACCGGCCTTCGCCGTGGACAATGGCCCGAGTATCTTCGGCACTATGAAGGTATCACTGTGAGACGAGAGAAGATCGAAGCTCATGGCATGTTCGTTATCGTAGGACGATATCAATTTCGCACTCTTCAAATACTTCAGCATGATCGGAGATGGCGAGCCATGGCTGAAGGCGACATCGATATCTTTCAGATGCGGAAGCATGGTGAGGCCGCGATAAAAATGTCCCAGTACCTTGAGCAGTTTGTTATCTCCCGAATACTCTCCGTAGTTCCTGTATTCGGTGCTGTGGCCGTTGAGTAACGCTCTGGTTTCGGCCAGGTCACGTGTGGTTACTATGATGTCATACTCGTCCTTGAACTCCTCTATGAAAGGGTGGAAAAAATGTACGTGGGACGTATTAGTCAGGTCGAACCAAAGCGTTCTTTTCTCGGACATGTTTATTTAACAAGATGTGTGCTCTTATTAATACATTATCTTCGAAAAGGATTAAATAAACGATACCGATAGTAAAAACGCATATGGACGTTCTCGATGTATTGCTCAGAGCACTAGAATGGGCAAAGGAAAGAGATTATGCGGGGTACGACCCCTTCGATGCTTTGAGTTCTCCGATTATAAATAGATTAGCGGGAAACAACAGAGCTCTGAGAATACTTTTTACACAACTCTTCAAGCGGTCACCAGTGGATATGAGAGAGGCTTTTGGCATGGCACCCACAAGAAATCCAAAGGGGATCGCACTCTTCGCTTCAGCATACGATAATTTATACCGGATCTACGGCGAAGAAATGTACAAGAAAGAACGGGACCAACTGATAGGGTGGTTGAAGAAGTCAACCAAAGCTGATAAAGTATGCTTCGGATACAACTTTCCATGGCAATCTCGAAGAAGCTACCTGCAAGAAGGTGAAGGTTGTTCCGTAGTTACTTTCTTCGTCGGCGAAACACCGGTGTTAAAGAGCGATAAAAACGTACTACATAAAATTGCAAGATTTTATCTCGAAGAATTGAATGTCCTTTTAGAAAATGACAAACACCTATCACTCAGCTATACACCCTACGAAGAAGAAGAGAAGGTTGTCAACAGCAATGCACTGATAGGGTATCAATTGGTAAGAATAGGTAAACTTCTAGGAAATGAAACATACATCGATAAAGGCGAGAAGATCATAAACTGGGTGGTTTCCCAGCAGCAAAAGAACGGCGGTTGGATATATTCACCGAGCTCACATCTTGGGATGGATAATTTTCACAACGGATATGTGATATGGGCACTCATGAAGTACCGTGAAGTTAAAGGTGGTAAGGACAACAGAGTGGACGATGCCATATCCCAAGGATTGGACTTTTACAAAACTATGTTCGTTGGCGGACGACCGCTGTACTCAACAGAGACGGAATATCCGGTGGATATACACAACTGCGCACAGGGTATCATCACGTTTAAAGAGGCCAGGGGCATGGGTTACTATCGGGAAAATATTTATGAAGACATTATATCTTGGTCGCTGGAGAACATGTGGAACGACGAAAAAAACTATTTCTACTACCAACAAAATCGTTTATTCACCAACAAGATCCCGTACATGCGTTGGTCTCAAGCATGGATGTGCTATGCTATGTCGATCTATTTAAGCGAAAGGAGTTCCGCATGAAACCGAATGTTATCTTTATAGTGGTAGACTGCCTAAGATCCGATGTATTACATTCCGATGACAGAACAACGGTAACTCCGAATATCGATAGATTGAGAAAAAAAAGCACCTTCTTCAAAAATACAATATCGGTTTCTACTTCTACATTGCCTTGTTTCGGAAGTATCGTCACAGGAATTTATCCATTCAACCACGGTCTAAGAGATCTGATGCATCTCAAGATCAAAGAAGATGCAAAAACGATCGGTGAGCTGTTCAAAGAAAACGGGTACAACACCTATGCTTCAGTGACAGGCTCGTTGTTCCTAGCCCATGGCTTTTCCAGAGGTTTTGACGAGTATGAGCACAGGGAGCTTTGGGATAACCTGCATAGCGATTGGTATGAAAAACTCCTGGATAAATTCCGAGATGGATACTTCAAAGAACCTTTTCTTTTCTTTTTTCACATCTGGGACTTGCATCAACCACGATTTGTAGATAGTGATCTAGATAAACCAAAGTACGGAAGAACACTCTATGAACGTTCCGTATCCAGCATAGATAGAAAGCTGGGAGAACTATTGGATCTAAACAAAGATGCAGTTATTGTTTTAACGGGTGATCACGGTGAAAAGATAACTTCTGGTTTCTTCGAGGAGTCGATGGATCGGGCTAAATGCTTCTATTATCCTCATATAAGATGGTCCCACAAGAAGTACCATCGAAAGTTTTCAAAGATGTTCAGAGGAACTTTGAATATGTTGCAGGGTAGTGAGAGTGAATTCGGTGCTACCCATGGCTACCATCTATACCGCTCATTGATAACAACGCCCCTGATAGTGAAGGGTTTATCCAAGCCTGATCGTGAAGTAGAACGTCTGATACGACACATAGACATCGTTCCTTCACTTTGTGATGGATTGTTTGATAGTCAGGAAAAGTTCGATGGAAAGTCTGTTTTTAATGAGGATGATGAACTACCTAAGGATGCTTATTCAGAAATATTTCTTGGAAACGAACTGAAAGAAGAAAACTGGCTTGTGAGCCTAGTTACCAATAGATACCAATATGTATTCAAACCACGGGGAGGATATGAAAAGCTTTACGATATAGAGGATGGTGAAATCGATGATATGGATATCAAAAGAGAGCTACGGAGAAGGGCAGAGCAGTTAAATCCGGAGATATTGTACGGCTGTAGTTTCGAAAGTAAAGTAGGGCTTGATAGAGAGATAATCGAAAACAAATTGAGATCTGTGGGGTATCTGGATTGAGATCTATGAAATTTGTTAAAGTATTACTTGTCTCTGTTTCATTAGAACGAAGAGGCGGTGTGTCGCAGTACGTTAGTAACCTGATGGGCCGGCTAAAGAAAAAGAATGTAAAAACAAGGCATTTTGCCCAAAAAGGCCTGCTTATGAATCTTTTACTTTTCATACATACTTTGAAAAAAGATCTATATGATATTGTTCACATCAACCCTTCTCTAGGTTCCAGAGCACTTCTAAGAGATTTTACCTATTCTTTTATCGCTAGTGTCCTTGGTTATAAAACTTTATTTTTTATCCATGGTTGGGATGATAGTACCCACGATCGGATCAAGATATCTAAATTATACACTACACTGTTCAAATTTTTTATAAATCGACAAGACAAGATAGTGGTTTTAGACTACGACTACAAGAATAAATTGATAAGTTTGGGATGTCATAGCGAAAAGATACATGTATCGTCCACTATGGTGGATACACCTCAGTATATTCCACCTTCTAGAAATAAAACTGACGATACGATCCGCTTGGTTTTCTGCTCCCGTATAGAAGCTGAAAAGGGCATTTTTCAACTGCTGGATTCTCTTGAAAAACTTCCCGAAGACATTTTCCAACGTGTTAAATTGACCTACATAGGTATAGGCAGCGGACTAAATGAATTGGAAGAAAGGGTAAGGGAAAAGGATCTAGGGGACCATGTCGAATTGACGGGCTTTGTTTCTGAAGAGGAGAAGATAAGGCACTATCGTGAAGGAGACATCTTCGTTTTTCCTTCTTACCACGGCGAAGGTTTTCCAACTGTTATCCTTGAAGCTATGGCTGCGGGTCTTCCCGTTCTGACCACCGATATAGGTGGAACTAAGAGAGCCATAGAAGAGGGAAAAAATGGTTTATTTTTTTCTGATATCCCGCCTTCGCCTAAGGAGATAGCCGATACCATCCTGAAGTTATTGGGAAGAGATATGGAAAAAATATCTAAAAACAACATCGAAAAAGTGAGTAAGTATTTTGACACAGATGTTGTCGTTAATAATCTGATCGAGATCTATGAAAGTGTTGTTCCACATCTTAAATTACTACTTGTAGGTCCACGTTCTCCAACCGGCGGTGTAGGCGGCATGCTGGAATCCGAATATGATCTTTTGAAAAAATCTAATTTTAAAGGACTCGATATCTTCGATATAACTTCATTGAAAAAAGATCCATTTAGTCTATTGTCCTTGATCAAAAAGATAAAAAATAGCCATGTAGTTCATATCCATTGCTCTTTTGCCAACATTCACTCATCGTTTCAGTTGATTATACCACTCTTCATCTCCAAAATATTCAACAAGAAGAGTTTGATCACGTACCATCGGGGCGAAGCCGTACCCTATTTTAGAAATAATCGCTGTTTTGTGCAGCTAGTATTTTCTTTTCCTGATATCATATCCGTACCGTCCAATATGCAGAGTGATATATTTGTGAAATATGATGTTGGTCATAAAGAAAGTTTGAGAGTACTGTATAACTTCATTAAACCATATTATCTGCTGAAGAGCAGAGAGATAAAACATTCCGATAAAACAAATTGTGTTATCACTACAGGCGAGGTAAGTAAGAACAACATATCTCGAAAGGGTTTTGATGATTTTCTAAAAGTCGCAAAGTCATTACCAAAGATCAATTTTATCCTTGTAGGTAAATTGGAAGATGCTGCCGCTTTAAAATTGAAAAAGCAAAGTCCACCGAATCTAAATATGAAAGGATTTGTTCCCGAGCATGAGTTGGCGGAACACTACGCTCAATGTAAAGCCTATCTCCAACTCTCACGCAGCGAATCCTTTGGTGTATCCATGGTGGAAGCCATGTCATTCGGATGTGTGCCTGTGGCGTATGATACCGGTGCATTACCGGAGGTCGTTGGCGGTGAAGGTTACATAGTAGCGTATAAAGATCTGAAGGCGGTTAAAGAAACCACTGTACGTATAATTGAAGGTGATTATGAGAAAGATCCAAGAAGCGTAGTTCTCTCCAGATATACCCCCAACGTTTACTTAAAAAATATCAAAGAAATATTGAACGAATTAGCGTGATCTGTATTCCGATACAGTTTTTATGTACGCTTTCTCCAAGGCCTCTGCAAGAACCTTGTAGTTTCTGTTTTTCTTTATCCATTTTTTACCTTTGAGTCCCATGGACTTGGCTTTATCCGGATGGTTTAATAGTGTTAGTAATTTATCCGCAAAGGCATCAACGTCGTACTCAACTGCAAATCCCCCACCGCTCTCCTTGATGACGTTTTTCTGGTCTTCGATCTCACGATTGGCTACAACGGGAACGCCCAACGAGAGATATTCCACCACCTTTGTCGGGCTGGACATCCTGAATGCCTCCAGCGGAGGTATCGGTGAAACACCTACGTGTGCACTGGTGATATAGTCCGGGATCTCCATCTTGTCCACCCGCCCTATGAAGAGAATTCTATCTAATATCCCAAGTTTGTCTGCGTGTTCTTTCATCTCCTTGATCACAAAGTCCTGCTGTGGCGGACCGACGAACATCATTTCTACATCTCCGGGTAATTTAGAGAGAACATCTATCATGAACTCCATCTTCCTGATGTACGATATCTGACCGATGTAAATGATCCGCCTTTTATTACTCGGAGGTTTCCCCTTGCCATCGTAATGTATGAATTCATGCGGTGCCTGTAAAGGTAAAGGAAGCATGTGTTTATCCGGGAATTCGGCTCGGTAGTGATCGGCCATGGCTTCAGTTATCGGTAGAAAAAGGTCTGATTGCTTTATTATTTTTTTGTAGATATGTTGAGTATATAAACCTCTGAAATACCTGACTACATTACCAAACGTCTTTCTCTCTTTAATAAGATCTTTTTCGAGAGAATGAAAGAGAGTAGTCATTTGGAACGCAAACGGTATACCGAAAGTTTTAGAGAAATTAGCAACATACTTCGCTAAGATTTTATCGTCTCTCACATGTATAATGTCTATATTTTCTTTCTCGATTATATGCAGAATAACTCCTTTAATGTCAAAGGTTTTTCCTCGTATATCCTCTTCATTTATGGGTATCAAGTGAAAAATGTTATTCCCGTTTATCTTAATTTTTTTAGAGCTACATGATTTAGTTAACATCACATGATGTATCTTATGCCCTCTTCCCGCTAATTGGATTCCGAAAAATTCAGTAATTACTGATCGAAACGCAGGGTAATAGTCTCCGGGAAGATACAATATATTTAATCGTGTTTTGTTTGGCATCGGATTAATATGAACACCACTTTAGATTTATAATTTATGAATACCGGAATAACTTTTTAAGACTTAGGCCTTATGTAATTTAGAATATGAAAAATAACAGCGTTGCCCTGGTCAGTGGAGCACCCGGATTCTCCAATAAGATAGCCATGAAGAATCTTATTGATATTCAAAAAGAATTCCACGCCCATATACATATATATCGTTTTGATCCTCCTGGACACTCATCGTCCGATGAAGATCAGATAGTTTTTCATACATTAAAAAAGCCTTGGGGTAAAGGAGATAATCTATTGTTGCGGATATTGGGAATTTTATACATGGAGATACATTCTTTACTCATCCTTTTAAAAATACCAAAAGAGGTTAGCTATATATTTTTCCTCCAAAGCACTCAATTGTTTATACCGGCTCTTTTTTTTCTTAAAGGGAGAGCAAAGATAATAAAGATCACTACTAGAGACTACAGCAAGAGGAACATCAGACCTTTCCTGGAGATGATATACTCTCTGAGTGATAAAATAATCGTTTTCACTCCAAGTATGATCAATAAACTCGACATAGCACGTTACAAAAACAAGATACAGATTTTCAACTATAATTATGTGGGGAATAATTTCAAGATCAACAAACCGAACACTGTTAGAAAAGAATTCGGTTACATAGGCCGATTAGCTCCGGAGAAAAATATAGGTTCTATCATCGAAGCAGGTAAGATCCTAGGTATGAAGGATAGATTATTGATAGGAGGTGATGGTCAATCTCTTGCACAGGTAAGAGAGATGTGTAAAAGAGAGGATGTAAAATTCATCGGAAAAATACCTCACCATAAAATGCCTGAATACCTCAATCGTATGAAGATATTGATACTCCCGTCAGACACAGAAGGATTCCCAAAGATAGTCACAGAGGCCATGGCATGTGGAACGATAGTATTGGCAACACCTGTTGGTGGTATCGAAGATGTTTTGATAGATGGAGAAACAGGGTTCATCCTAAATGAAAAAAGGCCAGAATACATCGCGGATAAAATTAAAGATATTCTCAAAAGAGATGACCTCGATGAAATATCATCAAAGGCAAGGGAAAAAATTATCGATTTGTTTTCCTATGAAAAGGCAGTACAAAGTTATAAAATGGTGATAGATTCTTCCGGGGAGGACTAATTATGGGTAAAGTTGTTGTACTAGGTATCGACGCTCTCAATAAGACACTTCTAGAGGCACCAGGCATGGAAAAATTGCGCGCGGTGTTTGAATCCAATACTTCAGGTATACTCAGGAGTGTTCATCCGCCTACTACTGATGCAGCCTGGACTTCTTTTCAAACTGGTGTTACACCGGATGAACACGGGATATGTGGTTTCGTGGATTTTACAAGTCTTGAACAACCATTATACACTAGAAAAGATATCAAATTTCCAACCTTTTATGATCTGATAGAAAAAACAGGCCGTAAACAGATGCTCTTCAATCTTCCTTTTACCTATCCACCAACCATCGCGGGAGACATAGTCTATTCCTGGGTTGATTATGGATATCCTGAAAATATGCCTTACACTCCTAAAGATCTGCATAAAAGATTTCCTTCCTTATCGAATATAGAGATGTTTCCGGAACGTAAAAGCACCCGTTTGGAGAACCTGATCAAAATGAAAGAATATTTTGTGGGTAGATCCAAACTGATACGTGAAATAATAGACGCAGAAGAGCACGATTTTTATTTTTTTCTTATAAGCATAACCGATTGGATACAACACATAGCCTATGAAGATATTTCTGCCAAAAAAGATTCAGAAGAATACAGGATATCAAATGAAATACTTGAAGATGTGAGTGATCTATGTATGCATGTCATCAACAAGTTAAATCCAAAAGAAGACAGTGTCATATTGATGAGTGATCACGGTTTTGGAAAATGGGATAGAGTGTTCAACGTTAATACATGGTTACAAAAAGAAGGTTATCTAAAAACAAGTAAAGAAGGAAAAACCATGTCAAACGTTCTTAGACGTAGACTGAATAAAAAAGGTAAACGTGAATTACGTTTAGGTAGATTTGGTGATTGGCTTCGAGAACACAAAAGTCTGCGAAAACATCTTTCGTTTTTGGAGAGATTTGTAAAAGGCTCTGGTGTGAATTTGACTACTGAAAGAAAGATCGACTTTGAAAACAGCCAGGCGGTCTGTTTCTCTAAACTTTCATCGTCTATTTTTGTTAACGAAGATATGGTCAAAAGCAAAGATAAAACTATTGCAGATATCATCAAAAAGCTAAATAGATTAGATTCTATTTCTGCAACACGAATGGAGAAAGTGTATGATGGAAAATTGAGTAACAGGATTGGAGATATTTTAGTTAAATATGAACATGGATTTGTTTCTAACCGTCTTGATAGCAAGGTTTTTGGAGATAAGATTGTCACAAGTCATGATTACAATGGGGTTTACTGTTTCATAGGAAAAAAATTCTCTGCAAATGGAAAGACCTTGAATATCGATGATATGTTTTATCTAATCTTAAAACTAAACGGATTTTCAAACAATTAATCCTAGAAATGAACTTCCTTAGGCGTAAACAGAACTTTTCTACAAAGTCGAATCTCCAGATTATTTAAATAATGGTTAACTTTATTTCCTTCTATATGAGCATCATTCCAGAAAAAATTAAAGAACAAAGTATCGATAATATGATGATATTTGTGTGCGATGCTCTTAGATGGGACTTAACTCCAAGAGCAATTAAAGCTATGGGGATTACTTGTAAAACCATAGCTTCATCCCTCTACACAGCATCGTCTTTTCCTAGTATATTCTCTGGATTATATCCTCCTAAACATGGGGTATTTACATGGGAGGATGCTTTATCAAAAGATCATTACGGTCTTTTGGATATAGCGGATCTGAACACATCTTTGCGCTGTGAAAACACATGGGTAGATATGGGCCCGGAAGATTCGCAAATACATCGATTATGTGGACGACCGGATGGTATTTCTTTAGACGAAATTGAAGAACCATTTATATACATAGAAGACGACAAAGGCGGACATTGTCCATACGGATTTACATTTGACGAATACGAAGGTGGAGGTTGTTTTGATTTTTTTAAAGAATATGGAAATAAAGATCGAAACGAATTAGTTAAAGCATACAAAAAAGGCATCAAGGATAGTGTTGAGAATTTCAAACGTAGGCTCAGTATATTGAAGTCAAGAGGAATCGAAAAAAATACTCTTGTAATATTCACTTCAGATCACGGTGAATTACTCGGTGAATACGGCGGACTCGTGAATCATGGACGACCTCCTTGTCCTGAATTAACATATGTTCCAACTATTTTCATCCATCCTAGCCTTGGTGCAAAAGAGGTAACGGATGGTGTTGCTAGGCATGTAGATATATATCCCTCGTTGATGGAACTTCTAGGTCTTCAGATGGATAAAGAAACAGATGGAATAAGCCTCTTTCATCAAATACCCCGATATGGGTATTCATTTCAAAGAGGTGGTCATAAAAAGGAAAAATCAAAGTTAAAAAGCTTATTTAGATACACGGCAAATTCCATCTGGGATCACAACGGAGGTCATGTTTTTCATGAACTAGGTACCGTTCGGTCAAAAACACTTTTCAATGTGAAAATACATCTACAAAAGCATCCTGAATTTTGGTATATGCGAGAAAGTGTTAAGGATAAAGATTTACGGCAAAAATTACAAACATATAAAAAGGCCATGAATAGCCTTACTAAGAGGCAAATAAAATACGGTAAACCAGCTTTCAACCGTAAACAGGCTGCAAAAATGATCGAAGAATATCAAAAGAATATAGAAGAAGATATGAGCAAAGAAAGAGAACATATAGAGATGGACGAAGAGGTTGAAAAACGACTCAAATCTTTGGGATATATGGATTAATTATATAATTGTGAGATATATGGTTGCAAATAAAACAAGATTGGTTGTTATTAACCCCGGGTTTAATTTACCAAGAAAAATTTTATATGAAAAAATAATTGACAATTATGACGTATTATTTATTTTCATAACGTCTAAAAATAAAGAATTAGCAGGTAATAAAATCAAGAGACATTCAAAATTTTTATCTTTAGATGGTATAAGATATCGTAATCTAGGTGTATATGGTATACTGAAGCTTTTTTTGTATTTAATTAAAGCTATTAAAGAATTCGATCCAGATGTAATATTGACATCGACACATCATCCATTCCACTCTAAAATAGCCTATTTTATTGCAAAATTGAAAGCAATAAAAATTTTGGTGTGGATTGAAACTTGGAAAGAAAATCCTCATAGTTCTTTAGCAATGAAAACATATCATGTATTATCAAAATATATATTACGACATACAGATGCAATTTTAGTACATGGAACTTCACAAAAAGAATATTGCATTCAATTAGGTATAAATAACAGAAAAATTTTTAATTTTCACATTTTGTCTCTGGATCTTAAAAATTATAAAATAAATAAAGATATAATTACCAAGATACCTATTAAAAAGAATATCATTCTATTTGTTGGAAGGTTAATGAAAATGAAGGGTGTGCAACACCTGCTCAAAGCTTTTAGTATATTGAAAAAAGAAACCGACAATAACATTTTTTTGTTGATAGTTGGTGATGGAGAATATGCAGAAAATTTAAAATCTTTAGCAAAAGAATTAGATATTAAAGATATTATGTTTTGGGGTTGGGCTCCGATGGGGGATTTGCCAACATTTTATTCTGTATCTGATTTATTTGTTTTACCTTCCTATAACCACAAGGGATTTATCGAGGGATGGGGCCTTGTTATTAACGAAGCTGTTAGCATGAGCTTACCGATAATCACAACAGATAACGTCGGGGCGTCAAAAGATTTAGTTATTGATGGTATAAACGGTTATATAGTTAATAATGGTAACATAAAGGAATTACGAATAGCCATTAAGGATATAATCGAAGACGATACGTTGAAAGAAAAAATGGGAAAGAAATCAAGAGAAATATTCGAAGAATTCAATGACCCTAAAAAAGCGATTAAAGCATTAAGAATGGCAATTCAATATGCAATTAATAACATAGAATAGAGAATATGTAAAATAGGCTTAAAACATGTCAAAAATGATGCGTGGAATAAAGAATTTATCCTATTTGTCCATAGGTAGCATAATTGTAAAAATAATAGGATTTTTTGGTATAGTTTATATTGCAAGATTGTTAGGCCCGGAATATTATGGTGTTTATGTTACTGCGAGTGCATTTGTGGGTATGTTTTCAATTTTCCATGTTTCAGGAATGAATACATTTATAATTAGAAAGGGAAGTAAAAATCTTAAAGGATTTAGTACAGTTTTAGAAGAAACAGTAGGTTTAAAGAATGTTTTTTTATTAACGGGCATAATTGCATGTTCTGTAGCTGCTCTTTTCACAAATTACGAAACTAGTACCAAAATATATGTATTCATATTCACATTTTCTATATGGGCCAGAGGTATGGAAGGTTTCATCAGTACGATTTATCAAGCAACAGAAAAAATGAAATATTTACCAATTTTTGGTATAATAGAAACAAGTTTGTTTATCGGCCTTGGAATCATGTTTCTAAAATTAGGATTCGGTGTTTTTTCATTAGTAATTATTTCTTCTTTTACACCAGCTATCACATTGATTATGAGATATTTTCATAGCCGAAAATATGTGAATTTTAAATTTTTTTCAAAGCCTGTTATGAAACCTGATATTATTAGACCAACCCTTATTTTTTCAGCAATCACCTTTACTACGCTTTTAGCAACAAAGGCAGATTTACTAATGATATCATTCTTAGATACTTCAGAAGTAGTGGGTATTTATGGTGTAGCTTATAAAATTGTTATAGTTGGGATGGGATTACTCAATACGATCGCGGTAGCATTTTTTCCGATAATGGTTAAAACCTTTGATAAAAGACAAGTGAGCAAAAAAAGATTAATTCAATATACGTTATTATTAACATTCACTGTTCTAACGCTTGCCATTATCGGTTATTTCATAGCTACTGATGTAGTTGTTCTTATTTTTGGAGTGGAATACAAAGAATCCGGTGTGATTTTGAGTGTTTTATCATTTTATATAGTTGCCAATGTATCTACTTTACTTTTTAGCACATCTATGAAAGCAACTCATAACGAAAATGTAATCTTAATAAGTATGACTATAATGGCTATAATGAATATACCTCTAAACTACATTTTATGGAATATGTATGGGCTAATTGGAATTGCTTATTCAACTCTTATAGTATGGTCTACAGGTAGCATGATCTTAAATATATACTCATATTACCTATTGAATAAACAAGGCTATTTAAAGTAAATATTAATACGAAACAGGATAAAATGAATATCTTCCATTTGTGTACAGTAAATATTCTTCATTTCTTAGTTCGTTGAGATAATTTTTTTCCCCTATAAAATCTTCATCAATTATAAACAAATTAATTTGATACGCATTTATGATGCGTTTATAATTAGCACCGGTATAATTATTTATCAATATAATCTGATGTGTGCGATCACTCCATCCTCTAGTTTCTGTCCTTTCGGGTAAAACAACATCGTTTTCAATATAGAATAATTGACCCTTTTCCCTATAGAAGGATTCGAATGAATATGTAATGTCTGTTTGGAATACAAAAGAAATCACAAATCCTTCTTGTATCGTATCGTTCACCCAAACTTGCTCTATACCTCTTAATCCTAGTGAACATCGATTTGAATAAGCAGATAATCGGCTACTACTGAAGTCTGGATCTACAAAAAATGATTGATTATAATCTACAAATGTAGGAATCAGCATGGCCGTTTCTATCTCTTGATCCGTGACATGAGTTGTCCTTTTACGAAAAATTTGATGTGGCTCGGTTAACGTAACAAAAGAGGGCGCGATAACTATACTTATGAGAATCAATGAAGATAATGTTACAGATAACATGGATTTTTTACCTACACGTGTTATAAAGTAAAATAAACCATACCCTGCTAACAAAGATAAATATAATGCCCAAATAGGATATACATAGCTTTCTTGGACCGAAAACGGAATAAGAGAAAGTATGGCTAAAAACAAAAAGAATACAAGTTTCTTTTTTGTGTGTAATGAGAGAGCTATAAAACCAAGTGTTGCTAATATCATACCTATCCCAAATTTTCTGGAGATGTAATAAAATAAATTTATAGGTTGTAAAAAAGGGTTGTTTGTTTTAAGAATAAGTGTTTTTTTTAGAAAATCGGGATTTAGCAAAAAGTTTGAAATTAATGCGATACTTATTATTACTGTAATGTAAAATATCATAAATATTAAAAACAGTTTAAAATAACTATAGCTCCTATCTGTAACGTATAATGTATCTCTAAATTTTGTAAAGGCATCTTTGATTTTGACCTGATATCTTTGGTAAACAAAAAATAGCGCTATAGCAGGCAATACAAATATCATCAATCGATGTGTTGCTAGCATTACAATTAAAACTAACATAAATAATGTTAGGTATTTTATATCTCTTTTGTAAGAAAGACTTTCTTTTTGAAATATAGAAAACATTAAAAGAAAAACGAAAGGTAGAAATCCTCCAACAAAACCCCGTGGTGTTGCAGTCCATTCCAAATACGTAATAGATATCCTAGCAGAAACTATAAAAAATGACGTAAATAACCCTATTACGTTATTATCAAACAATTTTCTTCCAAGTAAAAACCCTGACAAGCACATTAGTATTGATATACCATAATTCATAGATAGGATAGATTGTTCTATGTGAATCCCTGTTAACAAAGATGTTGAAGAAAGAAAATAAACGCTTCCTATGAGACCAGAAGCCGAGATGGGGTAAACTCCAAATATTGAAAGAGGGTTCAAGTTCCAAATTGCACGCCCATCTTTGATTAAAAGGGATGATTCCACATGAAAATCTGGTGAATCATAAAGTCTTTGGTGTGGTACTGTTGGATATATTAAGAAAAGCGTAAGTAAAACTAGTGCCCCTAGACAAACAATGCAGATACTTTTCTTATTCATTATAATATGTTAAGCATTACCAAGTATATAAAAATTTCAAACAATTGTATAGCAGAACTTTTTAAAACACTACAAACATATAGGCGGTGTTAAAATATAAAAACAAGTAGGCAATGGTCAGTATGATGAATAAAGGAGTGCTAAGAAGAATTGCAAATGTCATGTCATACATAAAGCATAGAAGGTCAATAAATATGTCATTCCCTGTTTTATTGCAAGTAGATTCATTAACAACAGGAGAAGGTGTTTTTATAGGCAAAAGAAGCAAATTGATCGGTGATATTTCACATGGTAGAAATGTAAATATTGGTCCTAAATCATATTTGCGAGGTAAAATATGTATAAGTGATGGAACAAATATAGTTAGTAAAGGTTTTATAAGAGGGGATGTGTTAATTGGTAAATACTGCGCAATAGCTGAAAACGTATCTTTTCTGGAAAGAAATCATTCTTTGAAAAATGCGTCTATTCAAGCAATGTTCTTTAAACATCATTTTAACACGGAAATGAAAACTACGTCTAAAGGTTTGATAAAATGTGGAAGTGACATCTGGATTGGAAAAGGATCTATAATATTATCTGGTGTGAAAATTGGTCATGGCGCAATTATAGGTGCTGGTTCTGTAGTCTCAAAAGATGTAGAACCTTATTCGATATCTGCGGGTTCACCTTCAAGGCATATTAGATGGAGGTTTTCTGAAAATATACGCAAACAGTTATTAGATATTAATTGGTGGAATTGGGATGAAGATAAAATCATGGCGAACCCAAAATTCTTTATAACCGATTTAACAACTATTGACGACATAGAAGATTTAATAATCTAACATAATTCCCTATAACTAGGATAACGAAAAAATTAATACCAACCAGTTTCTTATTTACATTATATGTCCATTCCACGTTTGATAGGTAGGAAGTTTGTAAAGATAGTCTGGAAGTTCAAAAAATTTTATTTGCAACGAATGGGGGTAAAAATAGGAAATAATGTATTTATTAGTCTTGGTGCAAAAATAGATGTTAGGCGCGGACAAATAATAATACAAGATAATGTGATAATTACACATGGGTGTTATTTATTGAGTCATAGTGCTGCGATCAAAAAAATCAATCCCGAATTACCATCAAAACAAAAAACTGAAATCAAGAAAGATGTCTTCATTGGTGTAAATTCAGTTATCTTACCTGGGGTAGTTGTTGGAGAAGGAGCAATTATAGGTGCAGGTTCTTTCGTAACCCAAGTTTGACAGTAAGAGATAAAAGGTGCTCTTAGTTCGGTTCGTTCAATGCAGACCAAACTAACATCCCTAAGAGCAAGATGCATTACAAAGAAAAAGAACGATTTCTTTTTCTCCGAACAACTCATCACAAAGTATTCACCAAATACTTTATGAATCGTTATAAAACCGAACAACGATGTATCTTTTCCTATCGGAACGATCGTAACCGTGCAGAAGCATCATATTTACCCAAAATCAACAGTTAAACGATAGTTTTTGTTGACTCTAGGAAATATTTCCTGGTGGAAAGACTTCTGTCAAATCCATTTTCTTGATAAATTAGCGGAGATAAGTGTCAAACTTGGGTGATAAATTAGCGGAGATAAGTGTCAAACTTGGGTCGTAACAAAAGATGTAGATCCATATGTTGTGGTAGCAGGCAACCCAGCCAAAAATATAAGAAAATTAAAGAAGGTATGAGTAGTAAATTTACAAGTTAGATATATTCATAATCAATCTAAATAACCTAAAGCCTTCAACCGTGATTTTACATCCCTATTTTCATCTGAATAATCAAGATTTGATTCTTTAATTGTTATATCGGATAACTTTTGTTTAATAGTATTCACAAAATTATATGAAATGTCGTTTCTTTTTTCAAATACATCATTCTTCTCATTAGGATCTTTTATTAAATCGTAAAGTTCGAACTCTTCTTTTTGTGTGTCATAAATAAATTTCCATCGGTTCTGTCTTAGAGCGACCTTCCCACTTTTTCCAAATACTAATACCTCTTTTCTAGTCCAATTCGTTTTATTTTTCATCAATTGGAGAATACTATTCCCATGCATTTTTTTGTCGTTTATTTCAATCATATCCAATAACGTGGGTTTTATATCAAGATGAGAAACAGGTTCAATTATGGTTCTTCCCTTCATATTTGGAATTCTTATTAATAATGGTACATGTATATTTTCTTCATAAAGCATGTCAACAGGATGATAATATAGCCCATGTTCACCGAAAGCATCTCCATGATCTGACGTGAAGATAAAAATTGTATTCTCCCAAACATCTTCCTTTTTTAAAAATTTAATCAAATTGGTGACAGATCTATCAATCCTTTCAACTTCTTTCGTATATGCCTTTTTTAGGTATAATAAATCTTCCTCTGACATAGATTGTGGATCGTGTTTACCTTTGAACATTTTCCTACCCTTTCTTTTATCAAAAACATTTAAATCATTTTTCAAAAAGTATGGCATGTGTGTATCCATGTAATGAAGCCATAAAAAAAAATTGCCATTGGTGTTTTCGATGGCCTTTTCACCCTTTTTCGTTACTAATCTACCTGAAATATCTGGTTCACCCTGATATATAAAATATAATTTTTGAAAGACTTTTAGGATCGGATTTGTTGGTGGCTTAGACCCAAAAGGAAACAAAGAATCGTCATAAATATCGAATCCCTCATTGAACTCATCATGTACGATCAAAGGGGTATTTGACTGAATTCCAATCGTTTCGATGCCTTTTTCTTTGATGAAAGTCGCCAACATTTTTTCCTTTTTTTCCTCTTTACCAAAAAAGGAATTCCAGTGACATCCTGTCATAAGTGAGGATAACGAATGATATGTAGCTGGTCCACCTGCTATTGCATTGCTGAAGAAAAATGCATTCTTCATATGAGAAAACAATTTAGGCATTAGCTTACGAGTGAAATAATCATATCTCAATGAATCAATTGTGATTAAGATGATATTCATAACAAGGAAATAGCGCAGTTTGGATTTAAAATTTACTATGGTCTTATAGGTAACCTAATGCTTCCAATCTTGATTTGACTTCAGATGGAATATCATATTTTTCTTTTCGGATTTGCTTTTTCTTATGTTTACTTATGTGATTTAAACCAATATTTTCCATTTTTTGCACAATATCCGATTTTTCATCGTATATATTTTTTCTCTCATTCGGATCTGATTTTAAATCATAGAACTCACGAAGTTCTCTATTAAATATTAATTTATATCTATCTGTAATTAAAGCTAATCTAGAAGAATTTACACTTTTTATTTCTGTCTCAGAAATAGCATATTTACGTTGATATCCTTTTTTTCCTATAAGAAGTGGTAGGAAGGTTTGGCCAACCATATCGTGTGGCGTATCAACAGAAAAAATATCCAATAAAGTAGGTACAAGGTCTAATAAAGAAATCAAATTTTCATGTTTTTTACCTTCAAATCCGGGAATAAATATCAATAATGGTACATGTATGTTTTCTTGATAGTGGTGGCGTGCAGGATGACCAAAAAGTCCGTGTTCCCAGAATTCTTCTCCATGGTCGGATGTTATAACAACGACAGTTTGTTCTAATAAATCTTTATTCTGCATAGATAAAAGAAAAAGAAATAGTTCATTCAAGGTGTTTTTAACACTTTTTGTGTAAAGATCTTTTATACGCCTTTTTGATCTTTCGGAAACATTTTCTTTCCTCGCTAAATTCATAATGTATTTAGACTTATAATTCCCCCAAAAACCTTTACCTATATTGTAGGGCATGTGGGTGTCCATATAGTATATCCAAAAGATATTTTTCTGATATTTTGATGGGAGCATATTCTCTTTTATTTTTTCGTTGATTTGCGATATGGTAAAATACGGTAATTTTGGATTTAGAGTAAACTTTAGCTTTTTGATAAATGACGACTTTCTAAGTCTAGTCTTTTTAGTTTCCTTTTCAACATATTTATCAAAATGTTTATCATAACCAAAGTAGGAAGAAAGGAAAGGATTGGTATTTATAGCATAAGTATTAAAACCATTTTTTCTAAATATATCCGAAAAAAATAAAACATTCTTCTCAATAATTTTCGATCTGTAATCGTAATCACCAGGGTAATTAGAACCCAAAATTGCTGGAACTGAATGAATAGTATTAGATCCAGGTGAATAAACGTTCGAAAATATTTGAAAGCTTGATATCAAATCTTGCAATTCTATATCATTTTTTTCGATAGTCGAAATTGCTTGAACTGCTTCTTTATACCTTAGGCTGTCCATTTGGATTAAAATCAAATTGTTAATTTTCATCTTATGATACCAATCCAAACTTAGTTTAAAACCTTTTAGGAACTTATTTGTACATACATAGGAACGTTATATGATTCATATATAGACGTTTCATATACCTTATATGCATCGATCCTAAGATTATTTCTGAATTCTATTTCATACTGACGTCCAAGATCATCGGGAAATGGTTTATAAAGGGTTATTATTCGCAGTCTGTAAAAATCTACGATCTTGAAATAATCT
This sequence comes from uncultured Thermoplasmata archaeon, assembly GCA_964486225.1. Classification (GTDB taxonomy): domain Archaea; phylum Thermoplasmatota; class Thermoplasmata; order Halarchaeoplasmatales; family Halarchaeoplasmataceae; genus Haladaptatiplasma. Next base: position 25,940 of record CAZAMQ010000012.1, read on the forward strand.
TCGCTCATATACCTGTTTTGCAACCATATCCAATGAAGATCTCTGTAATAATTGTCCCGCTCTGGGAACAGTGGGTCGTTGGTTATCTGATAAAAAACACCTTTTTCATCGATGATATCGGCGATGCTAGCATTTTCAAGGTCGCCAACATATACGATGTCTAATTCGTTGCCTATGGACCTATTGGCCCAAAATAAATCCCTTCCAACCATACCCATGTGGTTTCGATTGCTTATCGCAGCTAGACCTTCATTTCGTCCTCTCAAAGACCATCCTGCTTCATCTTCCTCCAGATAACTTTTAAGATAGATTCCTGTTTCCCATTCTTCATCTGTCATGTAGTTAACAAACCAAGGCTGCCTATTAATAAAGGGTTCTTCAATTGTGATAGCGGTGGTTATTATTACAGGAGATATCAATATTATAGCTAGTAAAGTGATCTTAACATATTTAAAATGTTTACGTTTTAACATGAATTTTCCTATACGGTATAAACCGTATCCCGCAAAAAGTGCGAACGGTGTTAACCATACTTGGTGGATATAAGCATGACGCATAGATAATGGTATTAGAGCAATTATCCCAAGGTATAGTCCTGCTTCATATTTAGTGTTAGATTTTTTAATGAGGAAAATAAAGCCTAACAAAGCAAATACCGAACTTGGCCCCATTTGCTTTCCCATATAATACAGAAAATTTATAATTTGTATCTCAAGAGAATCCCCTGAGAATAAGGCCGTTTGAGTAAGGAAATCAGCTTTTGAAAAGAAATGCTGATATGAAGTCAATGTGATTATAAGAACCAATAAAAAGGATAAAGGGACTATAACTAATTTGATCATGGACGCCCCGTCAATTTTTGAAGGATATCTTCTAAGTTTGAAAGAAACATTGGAAATTTTTGTTTTAAACATTGAAAAAAATATTGCTATTATTAAGAAACTGAACATAACAGGCAAAAAGAATATGGTCAAACGATGGATCGAAAATGTGAAAATCAAAACAGTACACAATATCGCTAGAAATTTTAATTTTTTTTCGGTTTTTTCATAAGCGAAAAAAAGGAGTAGGAATATAAAGGGCAAGAAGGCAGCGGCAATCGGTCTCGGTGTGGCTATAAATATGTTTTTGCCCCCTGCGTATATAAAAAATAAGCCACATAAAAGACCTACGAGGCTGTTTTTAAATATCTTATGTCCAATACAAAAAGATGATAATATGCCTACAGACAACGCGGCAACATTCATTATTATCATAGATGGTTCAACATGAATACTAGAAAGAAGATGTGTAGATGAAAGTATAAAGATGATCCCCTGAGGTTCACTTAAGGGATAAAGTCCCCAAAAGGATAGTATATGCATATTCCATATAGGTTTCCCAAAATTGGACAACATATTAACCTGAGTATGAAAAACTGGGGAATCGGGAAGATATTGATGGGAATATGTGGGATATTTGAGGACTATACTATACAGTAAAATACCGAGCAATGCTACGAGCACGGCCTTGTTCTTAAGCTTCATCTTCTCTTTCATTAGGTAAACCTTTTATATAAAAACTACGGATTTCATCATATATGAACATATTGTATGGAGAACAATAACTATGGGCATTTCGATTACGGATGGTATAATAGAGCGCATTTATGGAAAGCTATCATCTTTCATCATCAAACACCGTTTTGAAGGGGTACCAACAAAACCAACTATTAAAAACAAATCTTTTATTTATATCCTTTTCATGTTTCTTGTGTTTTTATCGTTTGTAATCAAATACCCTGTTACTGGATATGGTGGGGGTATTGACAGTCACTTTTATCATCAGCTGACCAACATCATACTTCAAAGAGGTTCAATACCCTGGATAAAATCACCACTATCCGTATTCGATCTGTATCCAATCGGGGCGAACACAGGGGTTCCAATCATGGTATCTTCATTGGCTAATCTCTCTAAAATGGATGCCATGCAGCTATTCTTACCCTTTTCATACATACAGAGTGTGGTTGTCATACCTGCGGCTTTCTTAGCCGCTTATGAATTTAAAAGAGATATATATTTCGCTTCATTTACCACCACAATATACTCCGTAACTACACGCTACATATTTTACACAAATTTTTTGTATGGTTCAAGAGGTTTCTTCTTAACATTTGTCCCTTTTTTCTTCTGGGCACTTTTTAGATATTCTAGAGAAAGAAACCACAAAAACCTTACATTCGTTGTTTTGTTTGCTATAATATCTTTAAGCATTCATTCCATGGGATTGTTACTTATTTTAGTGTCTTCAGGTTTCATTATCGGACCGATACTGCATGATAAAATAGCTATACTACTATTAAGCCATAGAAAAGGTGCCATGTTGATCGGAATAATGTCTGCGATAGCTGCATTCTTATTCTTTATTTCATCATATTTTTATGACATCGCTAAAATAGGTAATTATTTAGGTGCAACACCTGATCGATTTTTACTAGGTACAGACCCATTTTCTTATCTTATCGCCCTTGGATACAACTATGGAAAATGGGTTGGAGCCTTTCTTCCAATAGCACTGATCGGTTTTCTTTTGATCATCTTCAAGAGCGATAGAACCTGGAGAGAAACTTCTCTGCTAGTTTCTTTCGTATTCTTTTTACCATTATTTGGTGGGTTCATGTATATTGCACCATTCTTATTCTTTATGTTTTCTTTATTGATTAGTTATACCATATTCCATTATCGGAATATCTTAAAGGGTAATAAGCAAAAATTTTTTGTAATCGTTTTTGTGCTTACCGTAGTTGTTTCTGCTTCAGTATTAAATATACTCGTATACCGTGTGGGTGAAGACGATACTCACAGTTACTGGATGGAAGAAAGGTATTTTTCAGCAGGAATGTATATGAGGTACAACGGAGACGACTATTTTGCATATGGAGATTGGCTTAATACAAGAAAGGTAGCGGTTGTAGCTATGACACCTTATGGTGTTACATTCGAAAGAGGTTATGGACATGTTGATCGGTTCGATTATAGTACTGTTAGAATTCGTCCATTCGATAGGTTTATTGCCCGGCCAGATATGCCTTTTGAAATTGATTCGTGGTATTGGGCCCCTGCTTATCACTATAATGGGATTATAAAAGATAGAATTATCAATCAACCGTTAAATGAATCCGAAGTACAGCAGTGGATAGCAATTTCAGGTATGCGTTTAATGATCCGAGATGAAGCAAGCCAAGTTCGTTTAGGTAATGCGGGATGGGACAATTTACGTGATAATCCGTCGGTTCTAAACATGCCGGAATTCTTTAGATATAAGATTTATAGAAACGATGAACTCGCAGTTTACTATCTTTAGGAAATTCAAAGCTCTTATATAATAAAAAAAGATATGAGTGTTCATGAAATTAATCAAACGTCTTTTCAAGAAGGAAAACAAAGTCATAGTACTCGCCCTTGACGGTGTTCCCTACAGTATGTGCAAGGAATTGTACGATAAAGGTGTTTTCAATCATCTGGGTGGGCCAGGCTTCAGTGCAATGTCTTCTGTTTACCCGACCATATCTTCAGTTGCGTGGTCCTCTTTCATGACAGGGAAGAATCCCGGTAAACACAATATCTTTGGATTTATTGACAGAATACCAGGCCAATCTTCGTTTTACATACCGGATGGCTCTTACATGAAGGAACCGACACTTTGGGAGTATCTCAGTAAGCACAAAAAGAAGTGCTTTGTGATGAACGTACCCATGACTTATCCTCCAAAGCAGATAAACGGGAAACTGGTATCCGGGTTCCTGTGCGGAGATCTGAAGAAAGGTACATATCCAAAGGGATTTTCCGACGAGTTAGCCGCAATAGGCTATAAGATCGATGCAGATTCATCTTTGGCAGCTGAAAGCATTGATAAGTTCATGGAAGACCTAAACGCCACCTTTGAAGCGCGAAAAAGAGCATTTTTCAAATATATTAAGGACGATTATGACTTCTTCATGGTGCAGTTCATGGAGACCGATCGTATCAATCATTTTTTGATAGGAGAGCGTACCGAGGATGGAGAATACACAAAAGCGTTCTTGGAATTTTACAAAAAGGTGGATAAATTGGTCGGGGATGTCATGAATTTAGTTGATGAAAACACACATCTGATAATCATGTCAGATCATGGTTTTACTCCCATCAACAAAGAGGTACAGCTGAATACCTGGCTAAAACAAAATGGATATCTTGAGGATGTTACCGGATATGAATCGATCACTGAGAAAACAAAGGCATTCAGCTTTATCCCGGGCCGTATCTACATAAATCTCGAAAACCGAGAGCACAACGGCGGTATAGCCAAATCAGATTATGATAAAATCAGAGACGAGATAGCAGATAAATTAAGATCTTTTACCGATCCGGAAACCGGTAAGAAGATTATAAAAACAATACTTCGACGAGAAGAAGTTTACCATGGACGCTGGGCAGTCAATGCAGGCGACATCATAGTCCATCCCAACAGAGGATACGACCTCAAAGGCAGCTTCAAATCCGAAGACGTATTCAACATAGGCCCCAGGACGGGCATGCACACTTACAGCGATGCATTCGTGTATTCAAACGCAGAATTAGACTTAGGATCACCTAACATCATGGATATTTTTCCAACAATACTTGACCTATTGGAGGTTGAAAAACCTGAAGGGTTGGATGGTCTAAGCTTGAAATGATATAGATCATTCATTTTCTGACTTTGAAACAAAAATGTCCACAAATAACCAATTTTACAAAATTTATCATATAAATTTTTTGAAACGTAAGTTTGCCGAATATATTGATTGCCTTATTAACAGGTGTTTCTGTTTTCCATAGAGATGCAAATGATTTTGGTTTGTTAAGCAACGTCCTTAATAAAAGTGATAATCCGTCGATACTCGGTCTCATTTCTATCATCTTTAAGCCCGCATCGTTTACTATCTGAGAAAAACCATAGGGTGTAAAATTCCAATAATTACCATGATAAGGTTCCAGATGAGAAACAGAGCCGATAAAATAACCATCAGGCTTTAAAACACGCTCTATTTCTTCTAGAAGGATAATCGGATACCGTACATGTTCGAAAACCTGGTTGCAATATATGACATCAAATTTTTCATCTTTAAATGGAATTTTTCTACCATCATATATTTCATATGTAGTGTTACTCTTCGCATCCAAATTCATCTCTTTCCTTTTTTCAATCTCCAAACCATACCAATTTATTTTCTGATTGATCTTATGCACAAAATGAGATGATCTTCCATCTCCACATCCTAAGTCCAATAAATTACCATCGGACATATATAATTTTAAAATATCTTTTAAATAATCCTCAGAATTCATTTGTTTATAATTATCGTTAGGCAGATAAGGTCTTATCTCTTTTAACATCTATATTACTGAATTTGATGCGGCAATATATGTTTTTTGTAGATTATCCTCTAGGCCAAATCAAATTTGGAACTATGAATACGTTTAATACATAATTTTCACATAATTTTCGACATAAACCAAAAAGGTTAACTAAACCCTCGTTGTTTTTCTAATAATGAAAGTAAAATCCCTCTCCATACTCGTAATAACCTTGCTACTATTCCAACTAGTCATACCATTCACTCTAAGCGCAGTATCGGGTGAAGACGATTATCTCAAGGTTTCATTTACAAATCCCACAGGGGGAGAACAATGGACCAGTGGGAGTTCACACAATATATCGTGGGATGTGAACACCACCTTCGACCTAGGAAATATATCGGTGTATATCGAATACGCTTACGATGGTTTGGGCCCATATGAAATAGCAACCTTTGCAGCTAACGAAACATTCAATCATACATGGGAGGCACCATCCATAGATACAGACAACGTATACCTGTTGATACGAGTAGAGCATGGTGAACAACGGGCATGGGACTTCGTACAGATAAAGATAGATTCCACATCACCTGAATTACTGGATCATCATCCTTCTCAAGGAGATGTCATATTTTCAACAGAGAGAGTGGAACTTGTCTTCGATCAACCGGTCAACATGGATGATGTTTCCGCTAATTTTACTTTGATGCGTGGAGAAACGGTCATCGCCGGCTCCTTTAGGACATCCACCGTAAATGACAACTTCACTGTCACTTTTTCACCTACTCAAAGACTCCAAGCCGGTACGGATTACAACTGGAGACTGGAAGGTGTTATACGTGATACAAGCGATCCGGGTAATGCTCTACAGCTGAACCTCTCCGTTGATTTCGAGGTGGAAGAGGGGGCACCTAAAGTTAACGTGATCACACCGGAGAGGGATTTACTTGTTTTAACGGAGGAAACACTGTTTATCAACTGGACCACTGACGATACCGATTTGGACGACAACCCAGTGGATATTAGTATTAGTATTGATGGAGGTGAAAATTGGTTTACGGTTGTAAGTGGTATAGATAACACCGGTAATCATACATGGACAGTTGAGAAAATGCCTCTTGCCGATTACCCCGTTAAAAACGCATTGATAAACGTTTCCTGCCGCAGTATAAGCGGCTACATGGGTTATGGATATTCTCAACCGTTCTTACTGTACGACAATTTTCTGCCTGAACTGGAGATAATTCGGCCTTATGAAGGAACAAATGTCGTGTTAGGATATACATATCTAATCCAATGGACTGTTACCGATGACAATCCATTACCAAACAGACCTATCACGATATCCGTAACAACCGATCTTGAAAATAAGACATGGCGGGTTATCGCACAATCAATTGGAGATACAGGGGAGTACGAATGGACAGTTGACGGGCTTGCAGGCCAAGCGGTAATAAATGTGAGCTGTAAGGATTCCCATGGAGATGTGAACTGGACGCATTCTCCGTCCTTCACTGTTTTAGAGGAGAATCCATTGTCTATCAGCATATCGCCCGATAACAAGTCCTTCTACTCACGTCAGAGAGTGAATATAAGCTGGGAAACACCAACTTGGGTTCCCGGCATACAACGCCTTAGATTATTGTACAGTGCAGGGGACGGTATATGGAGAACCCAAGCAGATATGGAGAGCGAAGTCAATTATATGGAGATGTCTCTCCCGTATGAAATCACATCTAATTTCAGTTACAGGCTCGAGATGTATGACTGGGACGGAGTGTTGTTTTACGTTGAAAGTCGTGAGATAGAGGTATTCCCAAAAATATTGGAAAGTGATGTTGAACACATCGGCGACTTCACCTTCGTAACAATAAGATTTGACGGGTATGTGGCTCTCGGACATATGCAATCTATCTTTACACTTTACAGAGACGGAGAGCGAGTAGATGTATCTATAAATGACATATATCAACGCCATTCATCCATCACCGTATACATCGCTCGTGACCTCGAACCAGGAGAATACCGTGTAGAATTGGATTCTGAAGGACTAGATAACAGAGACTTCACCACCCGTCAAATCACAACATTCACCATATCGGAAGAGCCGGAAACTCAGGTCACGTATTGGCCATTGCTGCTCTTCATCCCGCTGGCCGTTATAACGATATCTCTCTTCAGAGGAAAGGGAAAGCAAGCTAAGTTACCGAACACTCACGTCAAAATTCAAAGATAGTTTCATTTATACAAAAGGCAATGTGTCAAAATCATACCCATTGGTCGATCATACTATTGAGCTGCCTTTTCGCTTGAGCGGCAACCCTTCGTTCCACCTCTTTTCCATCCTTGAACAAGATGAAAGTGGGCACACCCATGATATTGAGTTCGTCACGCACAGAATCGTTTCTGTCAACGTTCACTTCCAAAACCAGTATATCGTCCCTTTCCTTCTCCAACTCACGGACCGTCACTTGACTGCGTTTACATGCGGTACACCATGAAGCTAGAAAGAGAGTGAAAACGGGTTTATCGGCTTCGCCAACTTTATTCTGAAACTCTTCTGCGTTAACTTCCATATACTCACTCCGAGTCTAGAACACCGGTGTAGCCATCTTCTCCCTTATCTCCGGGTTTGTAGACCTCTAACACACCGGATTTCTTTTTCTCGCCACTCCAGCGGGTTACTGGCATTATCACATGTTTCTTCTGCTCGATCCGCTTCATGATATCATCTTCAGAGAGCAGTTCGAACATGCGGTCGATCTCCTTCTCCAGAGACACTTTAGGGGCAAAACCGTGTTCCTTCGGTAATTTACTCGAAACCACTTCGAATGGATGCCTCTCTGCTTCGACACGTGGATTTTCCAACCGTTGTATCTCTATGTCGAGATCATGATTCTCACTACCGACATCGGCAACTGTATCGGCTACTTCACGTATCTTATATAATCCTGATATCTGATTGACGACGTCGTACTGTCCCGGTTCCGGCGGAGCCGCTATCAACCTGACCATGCATTCCATCGCATCTTCCAGGGCTATCATACCTCGTATCTGCTCTCCCTCGCCGTACACCGTCAATGGTATGCCGAGTAAAGACTGTGTAACGAATCGATTAACCACTGTTCCGAACCATTCATCGTAATCCAACCGGGTACGCAGCTTGGGATGTGCAGCTACTTCATCTGTGTGCACTCCGAATATGACTCCCTGCATTATATCGTAAGAGCGAAGCCACCAGTACTTACAGGCCTCGTATACGTTGTAGGTATCTTGAACTTTGGATACGTGATAAAAGCTGTGCGGGTCACGCGGTGTCATTTCTCCACCCATGCTCCATTCCCGGTCGTCCCACTGCAGGACCGCATCGTTGGGGAACATCCCTTCGAACAATGGTCTTCCGGTAAGTGGACTCCCGTATTCGCCCATGGTGCCTAATTTAAGCAGCGAGCTCATAGGCACGATATCCTTCATTATCCACAGCAGTCCCATGGTACCTAGAACATTATTTGCTTGGGTTTTTATGGCGTGCTCCACATCGACCATGGAATAAGGAGCAGCCGTTATCTCTGCATAGTGGACGATGGCTTCTGGTTTTACTTCGTCTATGAATTCACGCAGAGCTTTAAGATCATCAAGTTCCATATATCTAAAGTTTATATTAACTCCCAAAACGTCGCTGGCTGTCTTCAATCGTTCGGTCATCCGGGCTATGGGTACGATGGTATGTGACCCTTTCTCCATCACCATGTCACGTCGGAGATAGTTATCTATACCGGATACCTTGCATCCGAGTTTACCCAACTTCAGAGCAAGAGTCCATCCCAGGTAGCCGTCTAAACCGAGTATCATTACTTTCATCTCTTTCAATAGGTATCCGTACTCCGTTTCACGCCATTCCGGGCATTGTTCAAATGCGATGGTCGGCTCGAATCTACCGAGATCCGGACGTCTGTTGCATTCGATCAATAATTGCGTGTCCTCGCCCTTTGGTACTATGCGTCTTGATTGTCCGCAGCCTCGAAAATCAACGTTCCCTTTCAGCTTGGCCGCAGGACAGTTCCAGCAGGTTTTATCTGCATTGTGAGGCTTACTTTTCATCTCTATCACTTTCTATAAGCTTTCTAACGTCTTCAACAGTCGGTGCTTCGGGAACATCCAAACCATTAGTGAGTATGAAAGCATCATCTTCAGTATGTTTACCTCTAAATATGTTTTTCTCATACGTCTCTTCATATTTAACTCCCCCTTTCAAGTTAAATCCACTTGCAGGGGTAAGCACTAGATCCGGTGCAAGATGTACCTGTGATCCATTGTATATCTCATCCCTGCGGTGGACATTTTTGATCACCCTTTTACCATCGTATTTTAACTCCTGGAAAAGATCAATTAATTCTGGTATAACTTCGTCACCATCTTTTACTGAACCTTGGGGGAAACGAGATATATGATGTACATAAATCCTGCCCGGGTCCATAGCAAAGGCCTTTGTCTCGTCCCGAATGTTGTTGTATCTCCCCTTCCTATCTTCATCCATTACGAGGTACCCATTATCTTCCAGTATCTTATTTACATTGACATTACTCTCGATACCCTCCATTCCGTGATCTGATATTAATATCAGATCGTCATCTTCGTCCAACTTATCCATTATGTCGCCTACTATCCGATCCATCTCTCTGTAGTACTTTACGAAATCCATGTGATGTTCATCCCCCGGATCCTCATAAGCGTCCCAGAGAAAATGTTCCAGCCGGTCGCTTCCGGTGAATACCAGCATGAAGATGTCCCAAGCCTCTTTCCAAAAGTACCGATATGCCTTTTCTCTGGCTCTAAGGGTAGAGAAAAGGCGGTCCAGGAATAGTTTATAAGACTTATGGGCGGTATCCGAATCAACGTCTATCTCATACCCGATCTTATTCAATAATTCCAAGGCAGACTTCGGATAGACCGCTTTATCCATATCTAATGAGACGAAGCCGGAAACGAAAATGCCGTTGACCTGGGGTGCAGGATACATAGCAGGTACGTTGAGCAGCACATATCTTTTATCCGATTCATCCCAAAACGGAGAAGCCTTCAATGCCCGTCTATCCGGGAAGCGAACGGTATATGTCCCCTGTATCAACTCGGTAAAACCATATATCCCATGTTCACCGGGGTTCTTACCGGTAACTATGCTTGACCAATTTACATTGGAGACCTCGGGAATGGCCGCCCGCATCTTAGAAAAATTTCCTTGACTGATAAGACAGGAGATATTATCCATGTCGCCATTATCTGCGAGATCTTTTACTAGTCCGTAGGGAACGCCGTCCATACCCACTATCACAGTTTTTTTACTCATATGTCTCTAAGAAAGTACTCCATTTAATTACATTTTCCCCACAAAATCTCTATCCGTCTCATCTCCGCCCCCGTCCTTGCGAAATGCGAATATATAGATAAGTACAGCCCCAACGATCGCTATGATCACCAGTATTATCGGCTGTATATATCGGGACAGCCCCGATGACACCGTGAAGGTAACGCTTTCCGTTCGGTTGCTGCCGGCGTTGTCCCATGCTCGTACTTCAACGGTATGATCACCGTCGGAAAGTTCGGTAAAGGTATTTCTCGTCAATGTGTCCATGTAAAACCAGTTTCCGTCATCGATACGAACTTCATAGTAGTCGATACCACTGCTGTCATGGGCCTCCCATTGTACTGTTATGGATTTATTGTAGATGACTTCCCCCGACGAAGGTGACACGATGGTAACCACGGGCGGTGTGAGATCAACTGTAAAATTGACGGTTACCCTACGACTATTACCTGCAGTGTCCCACCCGCGCAGTTCAAAGAGGTATTCACCTTCCGATAGACCCAGGAATGTATAATACTCATCTTTACCTACGTCTATCCATCCTCCGTTTCCAAGACGGAGCTGGTAGCGGTCTATCCCCGTGGTACTGTCGCTACCCGTCCATTCCACGGTCACGTCTTCTCGGTTGAGCAGTTCACCGGACACAGGAAACATTATCTCTATATCAGGGGGTGTGGTATCCACGGTGAAGTTCACAGAGGCAACGGTATTTTTACCCGTAACGTCCCATGCACGCACATTTACTAAACGTTCGCCATCGGGTAGATCTTCGAAGGTATGTTCCGTAACTATATCCTTGTCTATCCATGCACCGTCGTCCACTCTTACCTCGTAGTAGTATATGCCCATGGAATCATGCCCCTCCCATCTTACGGTTACGGTATCGGTGTTGAATATATCACCTATTGAAGGTGATATTATACTTATCTCGGGAGGAGAATCCGCCATGAAAGTAACAGCGTCCGTCTTCGTGTTTTCTTCTTCATCTCTGACCTTTACCTCCAGGGTGTATTCTCCGTCCGTGATATTTCGTAGCGTATATGCCGTATCATAACCATTGTCTATCCACTCGCCGTTATTCACCCGGAGTTCATAGCTGAGAAGATCGGTGTAACGCTGCATACCGCTCCACATCGCTGTAAAAGAATCTTCGGAAATCATATCCCCCTCCTCCGGATAGTCTATCCTCACATGAGGCGTTGGGGAAGGGTCGGTCAATGGATAGTGATCGGTGAACCCATTCCCGTAGTAGGGAATATCAACTATGCCGTCGCTTCCCGAGATGTTCTGGTCTGAGCTGTGATAGTCATCATCTCCATAATGATCCGACCAGTAGTTCCCTCCGGAAGGAAAGCCGTTGTCCCAATCGTTTTCACCGTCGTCCGTTCCCAGATCCTCATTGTCGATTAGATTGTTATGGTATATCAGGTTACCTTGAGATTCAACGATGTTGATGCCGTGAATGTTTTCGGTGAGTATATTTCTATGTATCGTATTGTGATCCGAGAATTCGATGTGAAAACCGTTTTCGTTATCCGAAACCTCATTTTTGTAAAAACTATTATTGTCGGCCATGAACAGTTCCAGGCCCATGTCGATGTTTCCAGTGATGATATTGTCATTAATTACGTTCTCGGCGGAGTTCATGAGCCGTAAACCGATCTCCTGGTTTGATATAGTGTTCTGTTCGATGATGTTGTCCGTGGATGCTGATAAAGAGATACCCATTCTGTTATCACTTAACGTGTTATCCGCGACGGAGTTGTTGCGTGAAGAATAAATGCGTATACCTACTTCAGAATTATCCAGTATATCGTTGTTCTCTATACTACCGTTCTCGGTATTGTGTATGTATATGCCGGTATCTTGATGGTAATAATCCCAGGGATTACCGGTTGCATTGAACACGTAACAATTCCGAACCACGAAGTGTACTGTGGTATTGCCTATGTATATACCGTATCCGTGGTCTCCGCCGTCTATTTCGTAGCCGTCGATAATATATGGGTCATGGACGCTACCACTTCCGGGCCAGCCCTGATCTGCAAAATCGGTGTTATCGTCGATACGTATGGGTTCATGAATATTAGAGACGTATTCGTATTCTCCTTCGTAATAATCAACTGCTGCACCTCCGGTAAGAAGAGCGGACGCCATCAATAGTATACAGATGTGTTCAATCTTCATAATCATGTCTCCGGGATTTTTTTGATTCCTTTTCGTACCATTTGAGTTCATAGTGTTCCTTCGACCCTCCTCTGATATTCCATAATATGTAAAAGAGAGCGGAAAATATGATCAAGGTAGCTGCGACAACGAATATTATCAGATGTAATCCTACATCATCATCGTCCTCATCCACGGATTCGATCCTAAAGGTAATGCTGTCTGTTGATGTATGGGATGCATTGTCCCATCCTCTGACGAAAACGGTGTGTTCACCTTCGGATAGGTCCATGAAAAGATGATACGTGGATGCCCCTACCTCTATCCAGTCCTCTTCGTTGATGCGAATATCATAATGTGAGATCCCGCTGGTTTCGTCTTCTCCGTACCACTCTACCATGATCACATTGGAATGGAAAATCTCGCCATGGGGTGGAGTGGTTATCGTTACAACCGGTGGTGTGGTGTCAACGATAAAGTTCACCCCTTTAGTGGTATTATGTCCTGCTGCATCCCATGCCCTTACCTCCGTACGATGATACCCGTTAGAAAGTCCTGAGAAAGTATAACTTGTATTCGTACCTGTGTATATCCAATCTTCGCCTGCCAGCCTAACCTGGTAATGCCAGATGCCGCTGGTCGTATCACTCCCTTCCCACTCTACAGTAAAGTTGTCACTTCCGAATGTCTCATCGTTGCGTGGTGATATGATATCCACGATCGGTGGTGCGGTGTCCACGGTGAAGTTCACCTCTTGAGTGGAATTGTGTCCTGCTGCATCCCACGCCTTTACTTCCGTACGATGATATCCGTCGGATAGTCCCGAGAGAGCGTAAGTTGTATTCGTACTCGTATGTATCCAATCTTCCCCTGCCAACCTGACCTGGTAATGTGAGATGCCGGTGGTAGCGTCATTCCCTTCCCATTCCACGTTTACGCTATCCATGTTAAATATCTCACTATTATACGGTGAAATAATATCGATCAAGGGTGGTGTGGTGTCACTAGTGAAGTTTACTTCATCGGTGACACTATCAAACACACCATCTGCCACTTCAACTTCAACCCCGTGATGACCGTCCTCCAAATCATGGAATGTGTGTTCCGTATCTTGATCTACGCAGATCCACTCTCCGTAATCAAGTCGGATGCGGTGCTCTCTTACCCCTAAACCTCCGGAGGAGGACCACCTAACGGTGACGTTTTCCTCGTTTATGACCGTTCCTTGTTCGGGCTTATCAATAGTCAAGACCAGGGCACCCTTTGGATACATCAAAGGATATCTATCTGAATTGCCGACACCGGAGATGACATAGGCAGTATCCCATATACCGGAATCGTTTATCTCGGAAGCATCCGGATATCGTTCTTTATAATCCGACCAATAGTTACCTCCACTGGGATAATCGTCGTCCCATTGATTCACTCCCTCTTCGTAGGCCTGGTTCTCATTATCGATCAAATTATTGTGATAGATCATGTTATCGCTGGATGCATACAGGTAAATGCCGTATTGGTTGTTTCTGACAGTGTTGTTATATATCGTATTTTCCACTGAGTACCCCAATTGAATGCCGGCAGCACCTCCGTTCAGGAGCTGCCTCTCAATGATCACATTCATGCAGTTTGCAAGTATCACTTGGCCCGCCCCTGAAGGGACGGTACCGCCGGTTTTGTTCTTCCAATAATGTACAGGTTTACCGTTCACGGTGTTCGACGCATTGATGTCGTGGGTGTCCCAATATCTGAATAAGTTTCCTCTTATCATTATCCCATCGTTTACCATCTCGTTGTTATGCAGTGTGATACTTGCGGAATGATATATGTATATGCCTTGAGTGTTATTCCGTAGGGTATTTCCAGATGCATTATTCTTATCTGAGTTTAACATGTAGATACCGTATGTATTGTTGTGCATCTCATTATCGGACAATACGGTTTCCTTAGAATCAGACAGATAGATGCCCCTGGTGTTATCGGATAACATGTTCAAGGAGATAATATTTTCATGTGAATAATGCAGGTAAATACCATGTGTGTTATTTGAAGCGGTGTTGTTGATTATGGTGTTCGAATTCGAAAAACCCAGCAGTATGCCTGCATAATCGCCGCTGATGTTCTGCTCCCGGACCGATACATCGTCGCAGTTTGCAAGTATCACCTGTCCTGCATCAGGGGGTACGGTTCCGGACCTCCCATCTTTCCAGTAACGTACTGGTTTTCCGTTCACTGTATTCGAGGTATCTATCGAATGGGTGTTCCAGTATTCGATCATGTCACCTCCTATAAATATTCCATGACCTATCATCTCGTTGTTATCCAATGTGGTGTCGATACTTCTGAAGAGATATATACCAAAATCATTATCAGTTATTGAATTGCTATCCAGAGTGCTGTTTGTTGAAGAATGGATATGGAAGCCGTAGTCATTGTCGTGTATGGTATTGTGTTCAAGTTCATTATCGTCCGAATAATACACATATATTCCTCGGCTATTATGATGTATATGATTGTTGTACAGTGTATTATTCACAGATTCGGATAAGGATATGCCGTATGAATTCATGTAGACGGTGTTGTTTGACAAAATATTCTCATTTGAGAAACCTAGAGTTATGCCGGTATCGGTATCGTTAACTTCCTGGTTCTCCACAACGATGCCCGTACAGTTGACGAGTATCACTTGCCCCGCCCCTGAGGGGACCGTCCCTCCGGTAGTGTCTTTCCAGTAATGTACCGGTTTGCCGTTTACCGTGTTATTAGTAGGTATCGTATGAGTATCCCAGTGTACCAGACTACCTCCGAATATGCTTATTCCATTGTTCACCATGATATTTTCAAAGAGAACCATATGCACCGAATTCAATACATAAATTCCCCTGCGGGAATTACTCGAAACCTCGTTGTTTGAGATATAGGTGTAACCTGAATTGGAGAGGTAAATCCCTCCGTTTTCATTGGATGAAATATTATTGTTTGAAAACGTATTGTTGCTTGAAAGCTGTGTATGTATGCCGTTTTGAATATTGTACTCTATCAAGTTGTCGGACACTTTGTTTTGATGAGAATGGTGGAGTACATAAATACCTCTGGTGTTGTTGAATACATGATTGTGGATCAATGTGTTGCCTGAAGAACGGTACAGGAAAATGCCGTAGTCCGTATTGTATGACACCTCATTTTCGATGATGGTGTTGTTGCTGCTGTATTCGTTCAACCGGATACCGTAGCTGGAATTGGTGATCACATTACCCTCTGCTCGTCCATTGGTGACATTGTAAAAGAAAAGACCGGTGTTTCGATAATATATATTTGATCTGCCACTGGCGTTATGCACATAATTGTCCCGCACAACAAAATGGACCGTTGTGTTTCCTATGAAGATACCACAGCCGTGTCCGGTTCCATTTATCTCATAGTCCTGGATCACGTATGGGTCATCCTCGCTGCCGTCACCGGGCCAGCCCTGATCTGCAAAATCGGTATCGCTGTTTATGCGTATGGGCTCACTGGAATCATGAAGGTCCTTGGATTTCATTGCTACGTCCTCCACTACATTGTAGAGAGAGCCAGTGCTGGCACTGAACAATAACAGGATAAATATCCATATAGTGCAAATGACTCTCACATTCATGTATGACCTCTATGACTCGTTATTGAGTGAATGGTGTAAATTATATATGTATTTACCGCCTGAAGAAAACGAGTGATTATGTTCCTTAATAGGCATATCAAAGATATCTACAGTTTATTGTAGTTTTGGTTTAAATGAAGGGGTTTAAGATAAGGTCTGGGAGCGGTATCGTTGTCATTACCGGGGAGGCTTATCGACCCGAACTCACACAACCATAAGCCTTATATTCTTATATTTGATAACCTACACTCCTCACGGCAGGTTCTAACCCTGTCGGCAGTGAACAAAAGGGGACAATAACATGTTAAACGCTGAGATCAAAGCTGAGATATTGAGAGACCTTGTGGAAATCGTACAGACCATAGTGGACGAAGTCAAGATAAATTTGGATGGAGATGGCCTGTCACTGAAGGCGGTGGATCCCGCCCACGTGGCCATGGTCGACCTCCACCTGAGCACGGATGCTTTTGTTAACTATCAGGCGGAAGAGACCGAGTTGGGAGTGACCCTGAACAAGATAGACCAGTTCCTTAGATTATCATCTCCGTCGGATATCATACTTCTTGAACACGAAGACGATGATAACCGATTGGTATTGAAAGTGAACAACATTACCCAGAAGATGCCACTGCTGGATACCGCAGGGATGACCGACCCCAGCGTACCACAGCTGGATCTTCCCATAAGCGTAAAGCTGCTGGGCAAACACCTTCAGACCGGTGTGAAGGCGTCCCAGAATATTGCGGATCACATAGCTATCTCCGCAGGACCCGAAGGCTTCGAGATATTTTCCGAGGAAGACGAGGACTCGGTACGGTTGGCTCTTTCAAAGGATGATGTGGAGGAAATCGAGGCCTCAGAGAGTGTACGTTCGCTTTTTGCCCTTGATTACTTTTCCAACATGATAAAATCTGTCAGCAGTAACACCATAGTCGAACTGGAACTTGGCCGAGATTATCCCATCAAGGTAAAATTCGAATTTGCCGACAGCGAAGGTAAGGTCATGTTCCTTTTGGCTCCAAGGATAGAAAGCACCTGATAGGTGCCATGTTTGGTACTGGTCATAGATCTTCTTGAGTCACTATACCTACATATCCATTCGACACTCATGTTCGCAATCCCGTCCACGTATTCACAAATCTCTCAACAGCGTCGTCGATGAATGATTCTCTGTATGTGATAAGTACCTGTGCCACTTTCCTTCCGTCTTTGCATGTATACACGTTATTTTTTCCTTCCTTACCAACGGAGAGCAGTGAAGCCTTTCTGAGTTTCTTCAGGTGGAATGAAAGTGTGGATTTGGATACGTCGAAGTTTTCCAGCAGTTGGGAAAAGGTACACGAACCGTTTTCCAACATGAATATCAGGATAGTACGTGGTATCTTCTGTCTCAGCAGTCCGATTATTTTCCTGTCCGGGTAATTCACTTCATCGTTGATGAAATATCTTTTTTTGTTCCCGCTCATCTGATGTGAGATCAGTCCGTGGTCCTCCAGATAACCGAGATGATAGCTTACCTGACCCATTGCAAGGTCCAGAGCATCTTTGATCTGTCTGAGATAACACCCCGGATATTCAGAGATATAGGAAAATATATCTTTTCGTGTAGACAGTTCCAGGGCCTTCTCCTTGTCTACCATGGGCGATGTTCACTCCTTGATTATCGAGAGATAGAGCAATATGATGATGAAAAGATCCAGTATGAGTATCGGAAGGTCAAGAACGCCCAAGGGTTGGAACGAAGTGTAAAAGCTTATCAATGCATATATCCCTTTGACTCCAAATACCATGAAGGCTATGGAGATGAGCAAGAATCTACTTCGGCCTGTTCGTCTGTAACTGACTGATCCCACTATAGCCTGTATGAGCGCAAATCCTGCCAGGCAGACTGCGGTGAAAGAGTATATCATCGTCATGTTTTCACTCTTCTACCGATGGTAGATGAGGATAAAGGTTTTTCCGTCGGGAGAAGGAATTAGCCGACACTATGATCTACCATGGAGTGCCATTTCTCCCGGACTCAAACTCGTATACAATGAGTTATTCCAGATCCTCTTCTCTTACATATTCCTCTTCTATCATATCTTCGTCAAGGTCCTCGTCTACTTCCTCTTCCGTATCTTCGTCTTCGTCGGGAACCGTTTCATCTTCATCCACAGGTGCATATCCATCGGTCTTCTTATATATCCAGTACTTCGGAGAGTAGAAAACGTAGATAACTTTTATATTGAATCCCATCTAC
>CAZAMQ010000013.1:0-44515 GCA_964486225.1 uncultured Thermoplasmata archaeon
TACGTATCGACGGGAACGACGACTTCGCCGCACAGGTGGCTGCTGAGGGGTGGCCGGGGGATGGAAGCGAGGGGAATCCGTATGTGATCGAGGGCTACGAGATAGACGGTACTGGGCACGGTTACGGGATATATGTGGGTAATACCACTGTGCACTTTGTTGTGCGGGGGTGCTACGTGCATAACGCGAGTGGTATTGATCAGGGAGGTAATGGTGGCCCTATACCAAATCCCCACCTTAATTCGGGAATTATCCTGATTTCTGTTCAGGATTGTAAAATTGAGAATAATACTCTGATTGATAATGTTAAAAGAGGTATTTACTTGTCTGAGTCTAACAATACAGAAATTAGTTACAATTATTTACCAAAAAATAATGGAATTATCAGCCTTTCTTCTTCAAACGATAATATTATTTCTAACAACAATGTATCTGGTATCGGTTTATCAGGCTCTTTAGGCAACATCATCATTTATAATGATGTCGGTCAAGAAGAGTTTTTTTCAGGACCTGGTATCTACCTCGGATACTCCAACGACAATATCATAATTAAAAACACAATTTCAAATCATAGATATGGTATCTTTGAGGATACATGCGACAGAAATGTGATCGAAGACAATATATTTGTGAATGTTGAGATAGAATATGAGGAAGCGTATGAAGTAAACGGAGAAATCCCAAATTCCGAGGATGAAAACGATGATAAAAATCACGAATATATATTCATTACCTCTGTTTCCATAGCTGTTGCTATCTTGATGATCGTATTGATAATATGGAAATACAAAGGTATGCGGAAGTGATAAACATGGACGATAAAAGAATAATAACGATCGCTTTGGCATTTCTGATGTTGATGAGCGTGATAGTGTCGGGTGCAACAGCATACGTCGAAGAGAACGATTACACCGTCCGCGAACCTATACGCATAGACGGCAATTCTGACTTCGCCTCCCAGGCGACTGCCGAGGGCTGGCCGGGGGATGGCAGTGAGGGGGATCCGTACGTGATCGAGGGCTACGAGATCGATGGGACCGGATACGGTTACGGGATATATGTTGGTAATACCACTGTGCACTTTGTTGTGAGGGGCTGCTACGTGCACAATGCAAGCGGTGTTGAATGGAAAAGTGATAATGGTATCTCTACCCACAAACCAATATATAATTCAGGAATTATTCTCTTCAATGCTAGCAACGGATTATTAGGAGATAATATACTATTCAATAACGTACGAGGCATTAAACTTTTTGATTCATCCAGTAATAGTATCGAAAACAATATGATATCAAATAATAGTTCCGGTATTAGTTTGACAATATCCCATCATAACACTATAATCCATAATGAAATCAACGGTACTTCATCTAGATCAGGAGGTATCTACTTGCAACACTCCAACGACAATACCATCAAAAATAACACAATATCAAACCATAACCGTGGTATCTTTGAGGATACATGCGATAGGAATCTGATCGAAGACAATATATTTGTGAATAATGAGATAGATTTTCTTTCTGTTTATGAATATAATGGGCCTCCTCCGGATTTGGAGGATGAAAACGATGATAAAAATCGAGTATTCATTTCTCTCATCTATGTTTCCATAGCTGTTGCTATCTTGATGATCGTATTGTTAATATGGAAGTGCGAATTATTTAAACGAGAGTGATAAACATGTACGGTAAAAGATCGATTGTGGTGGCATTGGCGTTATTGATACTACTGAGCGTGATAACGTCCGGAGCGGTGGCCGGTTTTGAACATCACTATATAGTTGAAACCGATGTGCCGTTAGAGGAAAATTGAAAAAGTCGATAAAATACGAAGCGAATTCGCACATAACACAGGAAGATATCGATACAAAAATATTTTTACCGAAGCATCCATTATACCCTGAATGGCATTCATAGAAATAGAGGACCTATACAAGAGCTACGGCCAAAGGGAAGCTCTACGGGGCCTTGATCTCCATGTTTCCAAAGGAGATATATACGGATTCCTGGGACCCAACGGTGCAGGTAAGACTACTACACTAAAGATCATCATGGGTCTAATCAAACCGGATAGCGGAAGTGTTATTGTCGGTGGTAAAGATGTGTCCAAGGAGGGTATGCAGATAAGAAGATACATAGGATATTTACCTGAAAGGATAGCATTCTACAGAGATATGAGCATATGGGATAACTTATCGTTTTTATGCGATATAAAGGAGTGTCCGCGTGATCGCATATATTCATTACTGGAGGATTTTAAAATAAACGCACCTCCGGAGACCAAGATAAAAAAGTTATCGAAGGGCATGGTGCAGCGCCTAGGTCTTGCACAAACTCTGATAGGAGATCCTGAATTGTTGATACTCGACGAGCCCACCACAGGGTTGGACCCCGAGATACGACACTGGGTGAAAGAACAGATCATCGCCATGGGTAAAAGGGGTAAAACCGTCTTCCTTTCGAGTCATATTTTATCCGACGTACAGCAGTTATGCAACAGGATCGGCGTTATCAGTAACGGCCGCATGATCGCCGAAGATGACGTGGAAAAGCTCGGTAAGAAACTACGGTTGGACCATCGATTCCAGTTAACTGTACGACCCTTAAATGATGCATTGAAAAAAGTTAAAGTTCTTGAAGGGGTTAAAAGACCGAGGATAGAAGACGGTAGCCTGGTACTTTACTGCAGCGGTATGTACAAGGTAAAGGTCATCGAACACTTACTTCAACACGGCTTCGATATACAAGACTTCAATGTGCAAGAACCGGACCTTGAGGAAGTATTCGTCAAGATAATGGAGGACGAGAAGTGAAAAGACTTGGTCGCTGGAAACTGATATGTTCACGAAGGATGTGGAGCCGTACGCTGCGTATCGCAAAAAAGGAATACGTACAGAACATTAAGAACCCTTGGATAATTGTTCTAGCTGCAGTATTCCTTATTCTCTCCGTGGTTGTATCTTACTACGGAACCGCCTCGGAATCATCCGTCGAATGGATGGACATGGAACATACTGTAAGATATCTAACAGCTTACGTGGAATATATGGTGCCCATACTGGCCGTCATACTAGGCTATGGGTCCATCGTTAGAGAGAGGGAGGGTGGGACAATGGCACTTCTTCTGGCGTATCCCGTGGATAGAGGTGAGGTACTGTCGGGTAAATTTCTGGGATTGTGGTCCGTGTTGATCACATGCGTAGTCTCCGGCCTAGGTCTCGGCGGTATCATAATCAGCATGCAGATACCAACTGTTGTATGGGCGGAATATTACCTTTTTATACTAGCATCCGTACTGCTGGGTGGAATCTACCTCTCTATATCTATGATGCTGTCGGTTATATTCGAGGACAGCACTTCTTCTATGGCGGGCTCCATATTCACCTTATTTCTATTTTCATTCATATGGTTATTTTCAGTATATGCCTTGGCCGAACTGACTTTCGGATGGAGCGAGTTAACCACCGGAAGGCCGCCTAAGTGGTATTTTGGTATACAGCTTTTCAACCCCGTTTTGATCTGGTACACGTTACTTGCACTCAACATCCCGGCACTTCGTGAATGGGCTATGGAATTCGGTGGTGAAGAGCCCGAGTACCATCCTGGATACTATGACACTTGGATCATGCTTATTTTACTGATAATATGGATAGCTATACCACTCATTGTAGCGGAATACCTCTTCAATCGTAAGGAGATTGATTAACAGTCAAAAATCATATATAAAACAAGATTATTGGAAATTATAATGTCCCATGAAATAAACCACAATATACAGGAATTAATGCGCAGCGAATTCGGTGAGATGGGAGAAAACATACTCAATAAACAGTGCAGAGAGATCGGGATAATGCCCGACGAGATATGTGTGGAGGATTTGGAAGAACTATCGGACGGTGTATTCAATGCAGTGAGATACTTCATGGGAATGGAGAAGGCAAAGAAGGCAAAAGAGGGTATACGGAAGTATATACTTTTACAGGAACTTTGGGACCTGGATGGCCTGGTAAAGAATGATATCAGGACCATCAAGGAATGCAAACTTCGGCTGGAACTTGGACGCACAACCCTGGAAAATCTTGGAGATATGGAGGAAGCACTCAAATACTATACTAGAGCCTCCGATATAGCTACGGCCTTGGGACGAGATGATCTATATGCAGAGGCTTTGAAAGGTCTCTGTTTCACGCACCTCGGTCAGGGGAATCTAACAAAATCGATCGATGCCGGGTTCGAGGGCATGGAGATATCACAAAAAGAAAGACTACGTGAAACATACGCAGAGTGCAAAAGAGGTATTGGTATCTCTTATTGGCGACAAGGTGATTTTAACCAGGCACTTTCTTTTCTGGAAGATGTTAAGAATATCTACGAGGACATGGGAGACAAGTTGAACATTGCAAATATATATCGAAACCTCGGAGACATACACGGAGAGTTCAAAAAGTACGATGTTAGCCTGGATTACTACAAGAAGAGTGCGGACCTTTTTGGTGATAGTGGAAATCCCATGGAAAGGGCGGTTCTATTGATGAACATGGGGGTCGTGTACACTATCAAGAATGATTGGGAGAAGGCGGTTGAATACTATAAAAAGAGCGAGGCGATATCCAGGGAAAACAAATTACCTAATACTCTTGCATGGACCTTATTCAACCTGGGGCAGGCTTACATCCACCTGGAAAAATTTGATGTCGCTGAAAAGTCCTTGGATGAGTCCCTGGAACTGTTCGAAACCCAACAGGATCGCCTGGGTGAATCCGGTGTGCGTATAAGATACGGTCAACTATGTATAGAAAGAGGAGATATCGAAACCGGTGTACAATACCTTAAAGAAGGTACAGCCACCCTTAAAGAGCTCAACATGTTGCAATACCTGGCAGATTACACCCATGAACTGGGCAAGGCCGAGATAGAGTTGGGTGATTTCGAAAGTGCCAAAGAACACTTCACCGAGGCTCTGAAGATATATGAACGTATTGAACTTCAACCAAATGTGGAAAAAGTTAAAAATGACTTGAAAGAATTGACCAAATAATTAAAATAGTAAATAGTATTAAGATATCCTGGTAATATGTCAAAACCTACAATGTTTCTGAACGATATACTCAACGAAAACGTTGAACTACTGCTAAAGGACGGAAGGGCTCTAAACGGTGTCCTGGTGGGATACGATGATCACATGAATCTTGTCCTCGAAGAGACCATGGAGGAGACCGATGAAAGGCGACGAAGACTGGGGATCATTGTATTGAGAGGCAACAACGTTGTCAGCCTGAACCCTGAAGATTGAAGTGATCACTTACTCTCGCGTATCTTCTTCTCTTTTTCGTATTCTTCCAGCTCATCTTCCGTGGGTTGTCTGTCATTCAAGCTAAGATATTCCGGCTCTACACGTTTGGTTATGTAAACGCCTTTACCGGCTTCCATTATTGTCTCACCTACTTCTATAGCTTTTTTTGCGTCGACCTTTAGGATCACCGGACTTTCCGTTCTTACAACCCCCGCACCAACGGCGGAATCATATTCCTCGCTGAGATGAACATAGGTCCTATCTGAAGGTTTTATTCCACCTTCGAGCAGTAATTCGGCCTCTTTTTCCGTAGTGGGGATGTATAGCACATCCGGAATATCCTCCGTCGGAAGGTCGAGGTCAACCTCTATGGAGTGGCCGTAAGTAGCTCTTATATGATTGCCCTCCATCTGATACCTACCTTTTCTATCTGTAGCGACCAGGGCATCCATATGGTATCTTCTCAACCAATGGAAACGTTTCTGCCTGTTTCTCAGTGCTTTCACATAGTGTTCTAAATCTACCCAACCTCTTCTATCCACGTCAAGACCGTACTTGTCAGCGAAGTGTCTAAGAAGACCCGCTGTGGTTTTTCCGAGGTTGGTCATCTCTTC
Source organism: uncultured Thermoplasmata archaeon (assembly GCA_964486225.1). GTDB lineage: Archaea > Thermoplasmatota > Thermoplasmata > Halarchaeoplasmatales > Halarchaeoplasmataceae > Haladaptatiplasma. The sequence continues at coordinate 5,910 of CAZAMQ010000013.1, forward strand.
ATCGCTCATTATGAATTTGCCCCTCTCACCGCATACTGGACAATTTTCATCGCGATAGTATCCGTCTTTTTCACATTCCCGAATCATAACTATCAGGTAGGCGTAAAAGGGAGGGGTCATAAATATTTTGCTGCCTTTGATCGCGATTATCGGATATCGCAATCTAAATATACCTCTAACATCTATCTCGAGTCTGATAACATGCCTGTTGAAGATTCAAAACTGTCGGGATTCCACAAGCTAGACCTTGAGGAGAGAAACGAAGAAATAGGTAAGCTCTGTGGTTTGAAGAATACGGACCTAGAGGTATTGATGAAAAGGGGCTTATCAATTCAGATGGCCGACAGGATGATAGAGAACGTCATCGGAACCTACGAATTACCAGTAGGAGTAGCTACCAACTTCAGGATCAACGAAAAGGATTACCTGGTACCTATGGTTATTGAGGAATCATCTGTGGTCGCCGCTGCATCTTACGCTGCTAAATTATCTCGTTCTACCGGTGGATTTTATGCCCATAGTACCGAGCCTGTCATGATAAGTCAGATCCAAGTTACCGGACTTTCCGACCCCTATCGCGCCTCCATGGAGTTGAGAGAGAACAAAGAGTATTTACTTGCACTAGCTAACGAACAAGATCCCATATTGTTGGAACATGGAGGAGGTGCAAGGGACCTGAGATGCAGAATAATTGAAAGTCGGTACGGTGCTTACCTCATAGTCCATCTACTGGTAGACTGCAGGGACGCCATGGGTGCCAACGCAGTTAATACCATGGCGGAAGCCCTTGCACCTGAGGTGGAGAGTATTATAGGTGGAAGGGTTTATCTCAGAATACTGTCCAATCTGGCAAAACACAGGCTGTCACGTGCCCGGGTATTGTACTCGAAGGAAGTTATCGGCGAGGATACTGTAGAAGGTGTACTACAGGCATACGAGTTCGCCCGTGTGGACCCGTATAGATGCGCCACCCACAACAAGGGCGTGATGAACGGTGTAATAAGTGTGGTCAATGCCACTGGTAACGACTCGCGAGCAGTTGAGGCGGGTGCCCATTCATATGCTACCATAGGTGGAGGTTATACACCTCTTACTCAGTGGGAGAGAACATCGGAAGGAGACCTTGCAGGGAGCATAGAGATGCCGCTTGCAGTAGGTGTTATAGGTGGTGTTACGTCAACCCATCCTGTGAGCAAAGTTTGCATAAAGATACTCGGTGTATCTTCTGCTTGTGAACTACAGGAAGTCATAGCCAGCGTGGGATTGGCACAAAACTTCGCCGCACTTCGAGCATTGGCAACCGAGGGTATCCAGAGAGGGCACATGAAACTGCACGCTCAGAATATCGCCATGGCGGCAGGTGCACCTGAAGAAATACTTGATCGAGTGGTAGATGTCATGGTTAAGGAAGGTAAAGTCAGAACCGACAGAGCCCGTGAACTCATAGAAGAATTCGGGCACTGATTTTCTTCCAACTACTGTTGGCAGGATAACCTTTATACACACGCAATAGTATTGTGGTTTTAATATGTGCCCCATTACGAATCTAGGCATGACAGATGTTGATACGAACTTTGTTAACAGATTAGATGAGATGAGATTTTTAGAAGAACACCTTAGGCGAGTACAGGGTGGCAGGGGAACGATAATACTTCTCGAAGGTGAGGCCGGAGTGGGTAAGAGTTTCCTGGCAAGTGCCTTTGCCGATAAGTGTTTGAAGCAAGGGTTCGAGGTATTGAAAGGAAGATGCCTTTATTATGAGAGCACCGACCCTTACATCCCGTTCATCGAAGCTCTGGGTGTTCATGTAAGGGAGGAAGATATACAACAGGAGGACACAGGCGGGTTCATGTCTGTTGCAGGTGTACCGATGAGTCTTATAGGTGCCGGAATTGAAGAGGATGAGGAAGAGTTAGCCGAAATATCCATTTCTGATAAAAGGGAGTTGATGTTCGATAAGGTGACCAAAGTTGTAAGTAAACGCTCGGAGGACAATCCAATACTTTTATTCATAGATGACCTTCAATGGATAGACGAAGCTTCGGCTCAATTACTACATCATCTGGCAAGGCATACTTCTGATGACCGAGTCTTTTTATTGGGTGCGTACCGACCGGAGGAACTCCGTGTGGCTGAACGGGATTTCCCCCTTGAAAATGTACTAGATAGGATGAAGGTAGAAAAATTGGTCGATGTGATGAAGGTAAATAGGTTGACCTTCCAGTCAGCTTCCAGGATGGTCAAAAAGAGGCTGCACTCGGAAGAACTCCCTCAGTCATTTTTGATGCTGGTATATCGAGTGACCGAAGGAAACCCGTATTATATGGTCGAGATGCTCAATTCCATGGTAGATGAAGGTGTCATCGACCCTTACTCTTACACTTGGGATCCGGAAAAGGACCTTGCAAATGTAACGATACCAGCATCGATAAAGGATATAACCACACGCCGTATAGAAAATCTTTCCAAAGATGAGAAGAAGGTATTGATGTACGCTTCGGTCATAGGCACAGAGTTCGACTTTGAGGTCCTTGAAGAGAGCATCAACATTGATGTTATCGAGCTGCTCGACATAATGGATGATCTGGAATCTCACGGATTGATACATGAAAAAGAGGATGATGAAGGGGAAGTTTACAGATTCGGACATATACAGACAAGGGCCGCGATATACGATAACATGGGTCGGAGCAGACGAAGGGTACTTCACCTACAGATAGCGAGAGCATTAGAGGAGATATATGAAGACAGGATCGAAGAATATTATTATCCCTTGAGCAGACATTTCTATGAAGGTAAGGATTATGAAAAGGCATACGAATACTCCATGAAGGCCGGGGAGATGGCAGTGAAGAGCTATGCTACCGAATCCGCAATAGAGTATTATCAGAGAGCTCTTGAATCCTTGGACATGGCTAAAAATATAAAAGACGTAGAAGAGAAAGAAGAAGAAATTTTGAAGATCATCGGTGACTTAAGTTACGATACAAGTGATTGGGAGACGGCTATAGCTTCCTTTGAGAAGTTGGTAGAGAGGGCGAAGAATATCGATGATAGAGAATTGGAGGAAGGTGCTTTAAGAAGGATAGGTCATATTTATCGAGACATAGATAAGTATGATAGTGCGGAAAAATATTATCTGAGATCACTCGAAATCGCAGAGAAAATCGATCATGATGAAGGTGTCGCCGATGCCAACAGAGGTTTAGGATATCTTCATTGGAGAAATGGGAAATTCGATGATGCTATCGAACATTATGAATTTGCTATAGAGGTGGCTAAGGATGTACAGAATAAACGTATTCTCGCTCTAACATACATCGAGATGGGTAATGTATGTTCTACAAAAGGACAAACCGTACTCGCGATACAATTCTTTAAACGCTGTCTTCCTACATTAAACCAATCGAAGGGATACAGGGAACTGGCCAGAGCATACAATAACATAGGTGACTGTTACATGAAGATGGAGGAATGGGACAAGGCTATCGAATACTTCGATAAATGTGCTGAGAGCGCTAAAAGGATAAGTAACAAGAGGGCTATAGGATGGAGTTATTTCAACCGTGGGGAGGCACTTGCTTGTAGAGGTGATACAACAGAAGCGATGAGTTATACTAAACGTGCCGAAAAGATACTAAGTAATCTGAGAGATAATATTGGTTTATCAAGCGTATTTAGGGTCATGGGTCTTGTAAAGAGGTTGGATGGACATCATGAAGAGGCGTTAGAAGATTTCAAAAAAGCACAAGATATCATCGAAGACCTAAATATACCTGTTATAGAAGGTGAAACAAAGTATGGGATTGGTCTGGTTTATGAAGACAAAGGTGACATCGAAATGGCTAGGCGGTATTACGCGGAAGCAAAATCATTGCTAGAAAAGATAGGTGAAGGTCAGTTCCTTGAGAAAGTGAATAAAAGGTTGGAAAATCTGTAAGATACATTTATGGCTTTTGTGTGTACAGGTCACCGTTCATTCTGGGTATCATTGCTGTCAGTATAGCAGAGCGGATGCAGTCCTCCATCCCGATCCTTCTATCTGTCAAGAGGTCAACGGCACTGATGTCTTCATTAAAAATTACCTTTATCTTACCCACCAATGTAAAACCATCTTTCAGATCTTCTGACCACACCTTGGCTATGGGCAATCCCGGTCCATGACCTATACTTGTATGTCCGAGGGCGTCTTTAATCACAGCGTATTCGATAGAGATCGGACCATGTTTGGATTCAACCGCTCCACTTTCGACTCCTATACCGTAATCGAATCCTTCCGGTACCTCCGCCCTCCTCTTTGCACCCTGGATGATCTCTTCTCCGGTGGGCTGTTCCTTCATGCCTTCCGGTTTGTCGGCGGAGATAGTCACCTTTTCGAAAAGATCGGACATCACATCTTCCACCACCTTTAATTTTAGTGAATTTTCTGTAGTAGTATGTACCTGTACAGGGGTGAGTCTATTACCGTAGGTGTCGATATCTCCACTTCGTATGCGGGTAGAACTGATAGGTAGAAGATCATCTGCCAGAACCGGTTCGATTTTCAATATATTTAAGGGTTCTTTTCCTTTTTCCACTCTGCGTTTGTTGATCTCCTCACCCCTTTCAGCCGTCTCCCATGAGACCACCAACGTATGATAATCACCTTCTACCGCTTGGTCGTATGGGTCGGAGATACTGACGATATTCCATCTTTGATAGGTTTCCAAAAAATCTTCCAGTGCATTTTTCCTTTCTTCGTATGTTCTTTTTACCTCGGGCTTCCACTCTTTTAACATCTCTTCAGAGACCAAACCTATGGTTACCTCTCCGCCTCTGTCGAAGGCGGTCTCCATAAGTTTGTGGTGACCCAGATGGATAACATCAAAGGTCCCCCCCAGCAAAATCTTCTCTGCCAATATATTATCCTCCGTATGTCTGGAAAAATAACAGCGCGAGAAACAGTCCCATCAGTATGTAGATGATGTACAATCTATTTTTACGCTTTTTTAGCAATTTTTGATACTCTTCTCTACACTTCTCAGAGCATAATGTTTCTTCCATAGGTACAGGACTGCCGCACATCTGACAGTGTTTGTGTGGTTCCATGGTATGAACAATAACGATGGATGATATAATGATTTTGGGTTGGCTGTCTGAGGCAGCTTCTTGTCGGTGACTATCAAAACCTCATCATCTGTGAGCAAAAGCAACCACTTTGTGTTCTATATCGATCAATCGCACGAAACCGTATCTCTCGAACTGGACTATATCACCACCTCTCACTTCGCTAAAAGTTGCTTCGACCAATCCTTTCTCCCGGGTACCGTCAGGCATCTCAACAGTGCAGTCGATGCCTTTTGGAACCCACTGTATCTTAAGGATATCCTTGTTCTCTATACTTGTAATCTCCGCTTTGTTTTCATACAGCATGATATTGCATAGATTCTTAAGCCGTATCTCTTTACCCAAGTTATCTTCATATTCATCACGAGGGATGTAAACGGTTTTATCGATTGGTAGTACACGTGTACCTCTTTCAGGATAGTCAGGATGCCTGGGAATCTTCGCAACGTCGATTTCCAATTCACCATCGAGCTCTATCTTCACGGGTTGGGGTACAAAATAATATCGGTTGGCGCGGGCATCGATGAATTCCCGGTTCTTTGCGTATAGTTTCGAGGCTGGGACCTCGATATCGGTAAGTGACATCCCGAAATCTAAGATGAATTCTCTAAGTGCTTCCGGCTGGATACCGCGCTTTCTCAGAGATTGAAGCGACCAGGTCCGTGGATCGTCCCATCCGCATAACTCGTTATTTCTTAGCTTCCTCTGAAAATCGCTTTTACTCAATTTGAACTCCTTCAGACGCAGCATGCCGTAGTGCAGGAACTCGCAGTGATCCCAGCCGAAAAGGTCCCATATGTACTTCTCCATTTCGTCCTCTATCACAAGGTCTTTACCTCGCAGTACGTGGGTCATTCCCAGTAGATGGTCGTCCACGGCCCACGAGAATTCCAGTAAAGGCCATACATGGTATTTGTCGCCTACCAAGGGATGAGGCGATTTTGATATACGGAATAGTACCCTGTCCCTAAAGGCTGGGTTAGGGTGCTCCATGTCCGTTTTTATTCGTACTACGGCATCGCCTTCGTCGAAGGTACCTTTGAGCATAGCATTCCAGTGCTTCAGGTTATCTTCTATTGTTCTAGTTCGATGTTCGCAATCGATACCTTTTTCTCGATTTCTCCGCAGTTTTTCTGCTGAACATTCACAGACATATGCAGCACCATCGGCAACGAGTTTTTCACCATGATCGTAGTATATCTCCATCCTTTCTGATTTATAATGGACTCCGTGCCATTCCACTCCCAGCCATTCCAGTCCGTCCTTGATCAGATCATAAGCTTCTACAAGCGGTTTTTTTTGTTCGGAACCTATAGTGTCGTCATATACCAGTAAAAGTTTTCCACCGGTTCGCTTAACGTATTCGTCGTTGAGAACTGCCATCCGGGCGTTACCTATATGAAGTGGTCCGCTGGGATAGGGGGCCATGCGCATGACGATTTTATCACCTTCCAGTTCTGGTAGTCGGTTGGTATCTTCGATCTCTTGTTCTTCAAAATATTCAGGTAGTATCTTCTTGAGTTCGGCGGTCTGTTCCTCTAGAGACATCCGGTTCACCTCCTCCACTATCTTATGGATCATCTGTTTAGTACCCTGAGGGTCCTTCCTGCATTCCTCTGACTCGCCCATCACCTTTCCCATGACTGCACCTGCAGTTCCCTTACCGTCGAATTTGACGGCGTTTCGGAGGGCATACTTACGTATCAGCGCCTTCACTTTGTGGTTCATAAATGGGGATTGTACATCTAGGTATATGGTATTTTTGGATATGTTTTGTGATAGGTATTTTTCATAAGATTATCCATATCTACACAATTTTGTAAGATAATCACTATATATTAATTAAACATATGTCATAAACTGAATTTAGTAAACTTTATATACCACCCCCTCAAATATTTAGATAATAAATAAAAGGTGTATATCATGAGAAGAGGAATCTTAACGGACGAGCAAATAGAATTGGTCGAACGTCTTGAACAGGCCGGTGTAAAAAAGAACGTGGCTAAGACATTGGTTTACATCGCTTCCAAAGATGAAACAATCAGTCGTGACATCGAAGTTGCAACCGAACTCCGGCAGCCCGAAGTTTCCATTGCTATGCAGGAATTAAGAGAGCTCGGATGGGTGACTAAAAGAGATATTAAGACGGAAGGAAAGGGGCGACCCGTTCACGGGTACAGATTGGATAAAACGATAATACAGATAATCAAAGGGATAGAATCTGAGGAAAGAGAGCGGATCCAAGAGATAAGAGATAATTTGAAGGCGATAAACCAGTTGGCTAGATCAATCTATTGAGTACTCTTCAACACCATCTTTTTTTCCCACTATCACCATAGATGCCAGGTCTATAAAAAGGCCGTTCTCTACTACACCGGGGATGGCGTTGATCTCTAGAGATAATTCATCAGGGTATTTGATTCCGTGGAACATGCAGTCGACTATATAGTTCATATTATCCGTTTTGAAAAGGCTGTTGTTCTCCATTCTAAGGTTTGCCGAACAACCTATATCTTCAACATTATTTATGATACTTGAATTCCAAAAGGGGACGACCTCTATGGGCAGACAGAACTTCAAACCGAGGAGGTCAACCATTTTTGATTGGTCCACTACTATTATGACTTGCTCGGAATGATACGCGATCATCTTTTCACGCAGAAGTGCCCCCCCTCCACCTTTAATCAGATTGAGTTCGGGGTCAACCTCGTCCGCGCCGTCAATAGTGATATCTATGTGTGTGTGTTCATCCAATGAAGAAAGTGGGATGCCGAGGTTTTCAGCCACTTTCTCAGTGGCTTTCGAAGAAGGTATGCCTACTATGTCTATGTTCCCTTCTGCGATCATTTCGGCTAGTCTTTCAAGCGTATACTGAACGGTTGATCCGGTTCCGAGCCCCACCACCATACCATCTTCTATGTAATCTGCTGCCCATCTACCCGCTATCCTCTTTTCTACGATCATTGTATCCGATAACCTAATACGATAACAGGTATTTATTATATTCTATCACTGTGTATCACTGTGAAGAGTTCGGGTGAATGCATTAAAAAACCGACGGATGTATCAAATTCTTACATCGTGGACATCTTCCATAATTTTTTCCTCCTTTTTCGATATAGAAATGTCCACAGAAGGGGCAGGTAACTGCTTTTTCGACTTCTTCATCCTCAGGTGCATCTTCGATTAACGCCTCTCTTTGTGCCTTCTTCATCCGAAGTATCTTTACGGTAAGTATAAGGGATATTGCTGCCAAAGCAGATATAAGACCCATCATAACGATGAATTGTATCGGTTTCTCATCATCTTTTTCTGCTAGTATCGATACGTATACAGGCTCACTAGAGGGAGACTCTCCCTTATCATTCTCTGCTGTTACCCTGTAAGTGTAATTCTTACCTGCCTCCACCGAATGGTCTAGGTAGTAGAGACAGGTCGATTGTACGGAGCTTAAATAGACTTCAGATGCGTTCCCTATCTTTCTGTAGATATTGTAGTGTGTGAGTTCTCCGGCATCTGGCGGCTCCCAGGTTAAGTTGATAAGTTCTTCCTCCGTTATCTCTGCCCGGAGATATCTCGGAGGGCCCGGTCTTAAATTCTCAATACCGTTTATTGCAAATAGCGTTCCGTCGTTATTACCTACATAAATCGTCCCATCGAAAGCAATTGATGCAGATGATAATACGGGGTTGTTCATATTAATTCTTTTTTTCAATGCTCCATCCTGATTAAAAACATAAAGATAACCATCGCTTGATCCGATTATTATTATACCGTCTGCTGATACAGCAGGTGATGTCGATATATATCCATCAGTTTCGTATTTCCAACGAAAACTGCCATCGGATTGTATCGAATAGACATGGTTGTCCATGGAACCTACATAGATGGTACCATCCGGAGTGACTGCCGGTGAAGAATTAATCCTACCATCTGTATAGTATGTCCATTGTATCTCACCTTGCTGTGAGATCGCGTAGATTGAGCCGTCTGTGCAGCCAAAGTAAATGTTTCCGTTGGTGCCCACTGTGGCCGGTGTAGTTATGCTGGTAGGTATCTCAACTGACCATATCTCTTCACCTTCCTGACTGATCGCAAAGAAGTAGCTGTAGTTATCAAAGAAATCACTATTCGTTCCGATATATATCGTTCCTTCAGGTCCAATTGTCGGTGATGCGGAGATCCGTTTACCGGTATCAAAAGACCATCTGATGGAACCGCCTAATTCCGAGGGATAACTAGTTTGAACGGCATAAACGATCCCTTCTTTTGATGCGAAATAGGCCATGCCGTCGTTTCCCATGACAGGGTGACCGTCTATCCCACCCGGGATGTTAATCCTCCATTCTAGGTGACCGTATCTATCCAAGGCGTAGAAGGTACCTTCTCGGCTGGTGAAATATATATTGCCGTGGGCATCGAGAAGCGGTGAATACCTCAAATCGCTGTCTGCGGTGAAATGCCATCGAAGCATACCGCTTGAAGATATCGAATAGAGTTTGTTATCCACGGAACCTACGAATACATTACCGTCTTCGCCTATCACCGGTGTGGAGGTTATGGCCCTCTCAGTATCAAAGGACCAGAGTATTTCTCCCTGAAAATCATCGATGTAGTAAGGGCTGAAACGTGTGTTAGAAGCATCCCTACCTGCGCACGGCCATGCGGATTCGGCCATGCCCTGCCCGGTGGAAATGGTTACTGAACCATTGCACAGGACGAATAATACCACCAATCCGGTGATAAATACTGTCTTTGTTCTACCACTCATGCTGTGACCTCTACATTCACATGTTATGTACATCTAGTATTTTTTACTTTCCCATATCAGAGCACGTGCCCTAATGATTTATATACTATGAGTGTTTCGTCACCATACTTATGGTGTAAACCATGGCTAGATTCCCTGAAGCAGAAAGAAGATTGTTACACAAAAAAATTTGCATGAAATGCTTTGCAAACAACCCAGTGAGGTCGAAACAGTGTCGAAAATGCGGGCATAAAAGCCTGCGGATGAAGGCAAAAGAAAGTCGAAGACTCTAAATTATTTACTTTTCATCATTACCGGAAGAACAATCCGGATTGGGGCACAATTCCCAGGCTTTTTTACCCTTTTTTATTATCTTGATCAGCGGTGCTCCACAGTATTCACATTTTTCTCCTTCGAAAACCGCGTTCCCCTTTTGCGGAATAGGGTATGTATTATCACATTCAGGGTAATTCGAACATCCAAGGAAACGTTTTGCCCTGTATGACCTCATCTCCATCATATCGCCCCCGCATTTGGGGCATTCACCTTTGTACCTTTTATCCTTGGAGAACTTACAGTTCAAGTCTATACAGAGCTCTTCGGAATCACCTTTATGATACACTCTTATCCTAGGCGCGCCGCATTCCGGGCACTCTCCACCTGCTGATTTTACCGAACCGGACCTAGGGATGGTGTAAGTTTGTCTACAATCGGGATAGTTACTACACCCCACGAATCGCCCACGTTTGGATTTTCTAATTACAAGATTACCCCCACATTCCGGGCATTCACCTAGTGATTTCTGGTCTATGAGTGAATTTTTTAGTTCCTTTCGGATGTATTCTTTCTCCTTCTTAAGGGAAGTCAGTGCTTTTTTCAACATCTCTTTTGATTCCTCGGCCACCTTCTCCTTGCTCAATCCCTCTTCCGCTATCTTTTCCATGTCCTCCTCAAGTGTTCTCGTCATATCGGGTTTGACCACCATGTCTGCGTGATCTTCTAATGTACGTATAACCGACTTACCTGAAAGTGTACCAGTGGGAACCTTACCAGCAACGAATCCCCTATCGTAAAGTTTCTGGATTATATTATGCCTTGTACTCTTGGTACCGAGACCGAGTTTCTCCATCTCTCTGATCAAGGAGCCCTGTGTGTACCTGTTAGGCGGCTTTGTCTCGTCTTCATTGAGATCGATATCCTTGACGGGCACGATTTCATCTACTTCGAGTTCCGGGATCTTTATGTTCCTGGCTTTGTAATACGGATAGTACTTCATCCATCCAGGTTCGGTGACCTGGTATCCGTCACTTTTGAATTTTTCATCTCTAATATCGAATTCCGCCTTTCTCACAAGTGCCTTTGCTGCAGGTGAAACGGTGACCATAAAACGTCTTAAGATCAATTCGTATATCTTCCATTCCCTACCCTTTAAGTCATCTTTGGTGGCTGCTTTGATAGGGTGAATAGGCGGGTGATCGGTAGTTTCCTTTTTACCCTTTGTAGCCCATATCTTCTCCTGCTTTAGTATCTCCGATATCTCTTTTGAAAGTTCAGAGTCCTTTAGCAACTCCAGATGCCTTCTCAGATGAAGACTTTTTGGATATACGGTATTCTCCGTACGGGGATAAGAGATCCATCCCTCTTGATAGAGGTTCTCGGCGACCTTCATGGCCTGGGCCGCGCTGAGGTTCAGTTTCGTAGCTTCGGATAAGAACTGTGTAGTATTAAAAGGAGGTAGGGGCCATACCTTCTTTGTCTTCTGGTTGAAGGATGTGGTTTTCGCTTCCTTGGCACCTTCCAGTTTTTGGAATATTTTTTCAGCTCTTTCCCCATCCCAAATCCGTTTTTCCTCGTGTCTCGCTCGAAACTCGAACCCTTTCTTTAAGGTCGCATCGATATTCCAGAAAGGGTCTGGTTCGAAGTTCTCTATCTTCTCGTCCCTATCTATTATCAGTGCTAAAGTCGGGCTTTGCACCCTACCGGCGGAGATAAAATCTTTTCCGTACTGACCCGCTGTTTTGGAGAGAAATCTGGTGAGGACTGCGCCCCATGCAAGGTCTATCTCCTGCCTGGCTTCAGCGGATTCAGCAAGTTTTATGTCAAGTTCTTTAGTGTTTTCGAAAGCCTCCTTGATCTCCGACTTGGAGAGTGAGCTGAATTTTGCCCTTTTTACGTCAGTATCCGGATGAGTTTCGAGTAATATCCTTACAGCCTCCAATCCTATGAGCTCTCCTTCTCTATCGTAATCCGTCGCCACGATTATCTTGTCCGCCCATCCGCCCTTTTTCTTAAGAAGTGAGACTATCCGGGATTCTGTGATGTACTTTTCAGGTTCTACGTCGATCAGTTCTTCCTCGTCCACCTTGTTCCAATTATTGTACTTCTTAGGATAATCGAACTCCACTATATGGCCTCTGAGACCTATCAGGCTGTATTCGTCGCCCCCTTTACTGAACTCATAATAGGGTAATTTATAGTGTCGGAGTTGTTTTTGTTTACCATCGGATAAGAGGTATGCTATCCTTGAAGCAGCATTGTTCTTCTCACAGATTACCAGTATTTTCATTGGGCGAGCCCTACGAATGCCTCAGTATATAATATTTCGGTTTCTCACTCCTCGGGTGTTTCTAATTCTTCACCGCAGTGAGGGCATACCTCCGACATCTTGGGGATCACCTCTATGCAGTTGGGGCATATTCCCTTGTCGAATTCATCCGCATCTATTACGGGTGCTACTTCCTCTTCCGATTCTGTTGGAATCGAATCTTCTTTCCTTTTAAAATAGATGATCGCGATTATCACCAGTATGAGCAGTGAAAGTAACAGGAAGAAAAGCCAATTAAATATTCCCTCTGTTGGTAGAATACCATTCTCATCGTTTTCTATAGTTGGTTCAACTGCATGAATTATCAGCAGATCGCTCTCAGCGATGTTACCCCTTGCATCCTCCGCTATTACTCGTGCGGTTTTTTCCCCATCCGTCATTTCCTCACGATACTCGAGTTCGAAAACGTATCGGTCCGTTTCGGACTCCGTCATGGGATACTCATTCTGAGTAAGGTTAAAACCTTCGATAATGATCACGACCGTCGAAAGATCACTGTCGATATCTGTCACATCGGCTGCGAAGAATAAACTGTTAGTTTCTTTAAGGGTGAAGGTAACGTTGTTGGTTAGGTTTTGCATATCTGTTCCCACCCCTACGAATGATATCACGGGAGCGGATTCCATAAAAGTTAACGTCATTTGATCGCTGTTTGCGATCTCACCTTCCTCATCCTCTGCACGTACGCGTATTATTTGTTCTCCGGAAACCATTTCTGGTTGGTAATCCATGGTGATGGAGAAGATATTTTGTTCTACTTCTTCCATAGCCAGTTCTTCTTCAGGCATCAATAGGGTAACGTCCGCAAGGTCTCCGTCCGGGTCGATTACTTCTGCAGTTACCGTGAAATATGCTCCTTCCTTCAAGGTCATCTCGGCCGCATGATTACCTTCGTCGGAATCTGTGGACACGGTCGCGCTTATTATCACAGGTGGTTCATTTCCTAAGTTTGTATGGAATATATCGTACTGATAGGTTAGGTTTTCCCATTGGGATAAGTGCCGTTCTTCCCATACAATACTGTCCTGATATATCACAGCATTTCTAGCGACGACACCATCTTGCTCGTCCTCCTGGAATTCAACCTTTGAGATCATAGTGTTTTCACCGGATGCAATGTCGTGTACCCATATGGCATCGTAAGTGTGTTGTCCTTCTTCGTAGTGTCTTTCGGAGTATACTATCCGGCCTCCGTATATCCTCGGATCCTCTTCGCTGGATGCCATGTTGGAAACCGGGGTTTTATCCCCTCCCGTATGTTTCATGTATATATCGTTGTTTCCTTCTCTGTACTCGATCCAGGCTACTGTGTCACCGTATATGCTGGGATGGTGCTGGTGTACAGGTTCGACCATGAAAGGTATCTCTTCGTTCAGGCTCAGATCGTACATGTAAATGTCTGCATACATATCCTCATATTCTCCTGACCAGTAATGCCGGTAATCCGTCCATACTATCTTATCATCATATATGTCCGGGTTTCGTTTTATGTGCCTTTCATCCGATATCACGTATTCTTGCTCCTCGGATATATCATACATGTAAATATCGCCGAACATGTGTTCTCTGTAGTCCGTCCATACTATACGCCCGTTGTGTATCCTCGGTGTTCTCTGGTCGCTACTGTCGGTTGTAACCCTGTGCTCGGTCATGGTGTTTAGATCCATGTAATATATGTCGGCGTTCCCGTGCCGGTAGTCCTCCCATACAACATAGTTCTCCCATATGTCCGGTCTTACCTGTGATGAATCGTTATGGGTAAGCCGTACGGTTTCGCCGCTTGTTATATTGTACATGTATATACAAGAGTTCCTGAGACCCGGTGAGGACCACGCACCGTAAGGATCATGCCTGTAATCCTCCCATACTACCCTGTCACCCCATATGGAGGCTTGTGTCTGCCAACGATCGTTCTGAGTGATGTTCAAAGTTTGTGTTGGCGAGTTCTCTTCGACTTCAACCGTGGTCTCTGTTGCGGATGGAACCGTGACCTGTGTTATGGTTAGGAGCAGTAGAGCGAATAGGAAAACTGTGATATACTTGCAGTTATTCATATCATGTCAAGGTATAAGGTTTTATTAAGTATTTTTCGCTGTTGTTTTCAAGAAGTGTGTCATAAAGTTTATATTAGAATAGGTTATCTTCGAACTGAATAAGCAAATGACATTATAGGAGATAATAAGATGAGAAAAAGCTTGAAAAGTGGGATATGTTTTTTCCTTGTGACTGCACTGGTACTTACCAGTCTATCGGCGGTCATGGGAAACATACTTCCACATGAAAGATATGGGATAGCAACGCTTGACGGCAGCGCAGTTGCCGATGGCGGAGAGATCACCTCTTGGATTTACGGTGTCGAGTACGGCGATACGACCACTTTCAACGGCGACGGATCGTTCCAGATCTACACTGAAGGTGATGACGACAGCGATACGACCTGCAAGTACGGTGGAGAGAACGGCGACTTGATATATTACATCTTGGACGGCACTTACATAGCCAACGAGATAAGCATCTTCGATTCTGGTGCTATAGAATACGCTGACCTCGCCTTTACAACTACCGGCCAACCAAGCATGGACGTCAAGATAAACGAACTTGTACCACAGCCCGGAGACGCAGGCACACAATATGTGTACCTCTATGAGCCTACTGGTGCAATAGACCTCACCCGATGGAGACTGGATACACATGGAGGCTACTCCGTGGTACTAGATACCCTAGACACGCAGTATCATCCGGATTTCCCCAATATACTCTATGTTGACCTCGGCGTTACCGACGCACTCGGCACAGGCGCGGGACATCTGATGCTTTCGTGGCTTGGCGATGGTGGCATAGCAGAAAACAACTGGGTTGCCCTTGACAGAGTCGAATACGGAGACCAGGGTGTACAACCTGACAACACGATCCACCCCGAATACCCGACAGCACCCGGTGTTGGCGAAGGTTTGGTACGAGATCCATGGGGCCAAGATACGGATGACAGTTCAGTCGACTTCACCATCGCTGCGGAGACAGGACGACCGACGATTGATTACGAAGTCGTGACCGGAATATGGGTCGAAAAATCCGGAGCAGACCTGATCGTACACTGGGACGATGTTGGCATGGCGAGTTACGATGTTTACTACTCGACGAACCAATATGCGGACCTTGGCACATGGACACTTGCCGATACCGTAGGAACGAATCAGTTCACAGACACTGGCGCACTCGGCGGAGCAAACTTCTATTACGTACTACCGACGGGAGCTGACATGGACTACGTCTCGAGCATGGCGTATTGCTACGAGCGAGCGTTCGTTGATGATGCTGTTCAGAAACTGCACTATGTATCGTTACCGGATATATTCAACAACATCGATCTTGTGAGTGCCAGTGATATCGTCATCGATATAGAAGGGCACACCGGAGACGGTGCTAATGTGAACATAATACGTGTTGTCAAGTGGGACTATACAATACGTGGTTACACCGACCAGTACTACTACAGTGACTTCCCGGCTGGCTGGACAGGCGGTACGGACTTCGATATAGCACCCGGTGATGGAATAGGCATAGAAGTGCAAACCGGCGCCGACTTTTCATGGAACATCTGCGGTGTTGATACCGAATTTGGCATGAGCTTCGTCGATGATGCTGTACAAAAATTACACTACATATCACTACCATACAGCTTCTTCGACTACACAGACGACGGCTCGCTCACTGCAAGTGATATAGTAACGGCCATAGAAGGGCATACCGGAGACGGGGCTAATGTGAACATAATACGTGTTGTCAAGTGGGACTACACGATACGAGGTTACACAGAGCAGTACTACTACAGTGACTTCCCGGCAGGCTGGACAGGCGGTACGGACTTTACTATTGAACCTGGTGACGGTATAGGTATCGAAGTACAGACCGGTGCAAACTTCGTCTGGAACATGGAACTCGTGATGCCCTTTGTAGGATGATGAGCCATGGAAAAAGATATATGCAAGTTAACAAATAGGAGAACGATAAAATGAAGAAAATAACAGCAATTTTGGTCGCGTGCATGGCCTTCGTCATGCTAACAGCAGCCGTTTCACCCGTCATGGGTGCCGGCGAGCAGATACACGGCTACACTGTGACGAGTTTTGACGGTACGGGACGATTGATAACAGGAGACACTCCGGAGGCCAATATCACGTTATTGGCTGCGGACGGAGCGATAGCGGTAAGTAATGGAACAGGATTCCAGGACGACGGTGCTGATTACCAGCGATTTTCGTGGGATGGCAGTCAGGTACCCCCTGTCGGATGGGACCCAGCTGCACCACCATTGGACACAGATGTGCTCTTTGTTTCTGAGCACCAGGACGGTTATTTCTGGGCTGCTCAGAGGACTGCAGATTCTGCAAGTGTGGCAGACCCACAGATCGACCTCTTCCCGCAGTACGAAGAGATAGCCGTAGCATACGAGTCCGAAGTCGGAGGTGACTACTTCACCATAGAGATAGAAACACCGAAATTCACGGACTATTCGATGGATACCGATGCACCTGTCATGGGAACCTACGACCTCTTCGTGAGCTATGCGGTGTTCTTGACCGACGACGGAGGAGCCACCTGGGCATACCAAGGTAACACGATAGAGGTTGCCGGAACCTACGACGATCCAATAATACCGGATCCAATGAACCCAACGCACACCGACCCAGCGACTGTCACAACAGGTATACACGAATTTAACGCTACCGGCCTTGGCCCGGGTACTTACAACGTTGCAGTACTTGTGAATCTGGATTCGGCAGCACCCGGCGGATACGACGGTGGCCTTGACGGTGGATATACAACATTCGGATTTGGTGCTGCATCAGCAGACATCATAATAGAAGATGAAGTACCAGAATTCGGCCCCGGTATGATCGTACCCGTTGTAGCCATCATAGGCATGTTCGTAGCCTTCACCGTCTACAGACGGAAGAAGGAAGAGTAAGCCTGAACGGTAAAACCCAAACCAAAACCCCTTTCTTTTTTATTATTTTTCGTTTTCAAAATAATGAAAATACTTAGAATTTTCAATTCTGAGACATTTTTTTAATTTTTTATAATTAAAGAACATCGAAAATCTCCGATTTTGGTTAGTTTTTATTATTTTTCGTTTTCAAAATAATGAAAATACTTAGAATTTTCAATTCTGAGACATTTTTTTAATTTTTTATAATTAAAGAACATCGAAAATCTCCGATTTTGGTAAGTTTTTATTATTTTTCGTTTTTTTATCGCTTAAAATTAAGTGTTACCGAATCATAAAGCAGGCTACGTACAAAAAGTATTTTTACAAACACGTACAATGCATTGTTGAATGAAAGGATTCAACAAATGGCGCTTCATGGCCGGACTGATACTTTTCTTTGCAGGGTTAGACGTTGCATTACTACTCAGCCACATGTCACGACTGGTAGGCGTATTCTTCCTGCTGTCGGGGCTAGTGCTCATAATAACGTCAAGAGGAGAATGGATCGATAGGGTTATCGATTTGATACCAAAGAGATTCAAATCCGTTTACAGTAAAAAGAATCTGTTTTTGATACATCTGATATCGTTCGTCATCCTATTCATTATCTCCGGCATTCTTCTTTACACTATTGTATTTGCACTTTTACTGATCGTCGTATTGATGGCTATATCTGAATTCTTAGTGTGGTATCTGGATCGTTACAAACGTACAAAATTCATAATGCTAGTAACCGAATTCCAGCTTTTCCTAGTACTTTCCACCTTAGTTTATGTATATTTCGGAGATATCTTCGGGTACAGAGACATCCCCCAAGTATTTCCCTTACTATTCCTGATAGGAGCATGGATACTAGAGGTATGTTATCTCAAATCGAACATAATACCTTCTGAAAAGCAGCCCTTATCGGTAAAGGAGGAGGTCAGAGGAGAACCTCTGGCGAATACGCTCATATACTATCTTACCTTCAAAGGACGGTTAAAGAGATTCATACCGCTAGCAGGTGTTGCTGCCATAGTAGGCGTACTCACCTTCAATATGATCGTACACGGATATCTGAGATTGGGCTCTCACGATGGGATCACATTGCTTCTGGGCGTATGCTTATTGCTGTACAATCATATACCGGACAAGTACTCTCTTGAGAGGGATTTTTCACTGCTCTTCCTTCTATTTCTTTTCCTTATACTGGTTCTCCCTATCACCTTCATAAACTACACACAAGGGCCTTTGACGGAAAATACCAATTCGCCCATAGTATATCATCTACTAGCCAGACCGACTTCCGGACTTCTTAACCTAATCGGTATCGAATCCAATGCTCGGGTATCTGCCGAGCGTATTCTCGTCGGTCTATATGTACCCGTTCAGAACACATCTAGGTACATCTATACCGAGGTGAGTATCGGCCTTTCCTGTACCGGTTTATATTCAGTAACTACCTTCATCTCTGCATTCTTAGCATTCCTTATGGTACACTTCTCCAAATTCAGCTTCAAACTAGGTGCATTCATGGCTCTTGGTATCTTTGCCTCTTGGGTAGCCAACGTACTACGGATGACTCTGATCCTTGTGGTACGCTATCACTACGGGCGTGAAGCAATGTTATGGACGCATCACAATGCAGGCATATTCATCTTCATGGTGTGGGTGGCAGTCTTCTGGGGTTTGATGTTCAAGTATTTCGATATACCCATCGGTGGGAGTTCGTGAGGTGAATACTGCATATGCTAGATCGTTACAGGGCGATATTAAGCGGTAAAATACAACCATACTACCTAGAGGCAAAAAAAAAGGGCGTTCATTATCTACTAAAGAAAGAAGGAGAGTTGTGGGCGCTTCACGAAGATATCGTTGAAAAAGAGGTCCCTCCCCTTACCCTGAAGTCCGAATTAGCGCATCGTATGCTCGAACACTGTACGATGTGCGAATGGAGATGTGGAGTCGATCGATTCAGAGGTGAGCTCGGTATGTGTGGCGTAGATGCAAAATCGAAGTTGTCTTCCGTATTCTTGCACTTCGGCGAAGAACAGGTACTAGTACCGTCACACACTGTCTTTTTCGCCGGCTGCAATTTAAAGTGCGTGTACTGCCAGAACTACGACATCAGCCAAAGACCGGAGGATGGTAGTTACGTACGACCGCAGGTGCTTGCGGAAAGGTTGGACCACGGCGGCGGAAGGAACGTCAACTGGGTCGGGGGCGACCCAACACCTAACATGGCATACATCCTGGAAGTATTGGAGTGCATGGAGGAGTCACTACCCCAAGTTTGGAACTCGAACTTGTATCTCAGTAAAGAGGGAATGCATATACTTGCGAAGTTGATGGACGTGTACCTTACAGACTTCAAGTACGGTAACGACGAGTGCGCTCTACGGTTGTCAGGCGTGAAGGATTACACCCATTTGGTCAAACGCAATCACATCATCGCAGAACGGACCGGTGATCTGATGATACGTCACCTTGTACTGCCGGGGCACATCGAGTGCTGTACGAAGCCGATACTGGAATGGATCAGGGAGAATCTTGAGACGCCTAGGGTGAACATAATGACTCAGTATCGGCCTGAGTACAAGGCGAATGGGTACAAAGATATCTCCGGATATCTTACGAGTGATGAGTTGGATGAAGTGGAGCGGTTAAGGGAGATTTATTCGGGATTGTAAGAATTGCTCACCGATCCATCGCAAAATTCAAATAATTCACTGTATTCGATATAGATCATGTCGGGAAAAATGTCGGGAAAAAATTCAGCTATATTCGTGATATGCCTGTTACTTACAAGCATTATCGTTATATCGGTAAATACCGAGACGGAAGTAAATATATCAGAAGTAAATGTCACTTACGTTGACATACCAGCTCCAGAAAATTTCAAAGTACTTAAAGATGGAGATGATGTAGTACTTCAATGGGAAGAGGTAGATGATGTTGATAATTACAAGGTTTACCGGACGGATGATGTTTACGGAGAGTTTCCATCTAATTGGGATTTTGAACTCGTTGACGAAGAAGGATGGAGGCATGAAGGTGTCTTACTCACAAATCAGAGCTATTACTATTTGGTCAGAGGTGTAAAAGAAGGCGTAGAAGGTAAAATGACGGCCATAGGATTCTGCGTAGCCAGGCATTTTATTGATGATGCGGAAAACAAGTTACATTATATCTCGATACCTGCCGGTTTCCCGGACATGAACGATGACGGTGTTCTCACCGCCAGCGATATAGTTTTGCACTTAGAGGGCGGTCTTGGTGGGGACAACAACGTGTACATAGATCAAGTTGTCAAATGGGACTATACTGGGGGTGGTTACACGGAGGGTTACTATCACGGTGGATTCGGCTGGGGTGGAGACGACTTCGTAATCGAACCCAGCAATGGGACAGGTATCAGTGTGCAGGACGATTGCGATTTCATATGGCATATCAACGGTACTGACGAAGACTTCACCATGCACTTTGTTGACGACGCTGACCTTAAGTTACATTACATTTCATTACCGTACACCTTTTTCGATCACAGCGGAGATAGTCATTTAACAGCTAGTGATATCGTCCTTGCTATAGAGGGACACACAGGAGATGGTGCTAATGTGAACATAAATCGTGTCGTGAAATGGGACTACACAATCAGGACCTACAGCGAGCAATTCTACTACCGTGATTTTCCGGCCGATGGTTGGACCGGCGGTACGGACTTCGCTATAGCTCCCGGTGACGGTATCGGTATAGGTGTTTCAAGTGGAGCCAACTTCACATGGGCCCCCATACTCATGGACTTGCATCCTCCGATGGTTGTAGACATATCACCATTGAACACCTATGTTGTATTAATTGATTCCAACATAACCGTAACCTTCTCTAACCATATGAACCTGACATCCGTAGAAGATTCATTCGATTGGGAGAGCATTGATCTTGAGCTTGAATGGGCAGACAACCGAACTTTCACCGCACAACCGCTGCAGCCGTTAGAGCCTGGCACCGAACATACGGTCACCATAACATCTAACGCAAAAGATATCATGGGAAATCGCCTTGACGGAACCGGCAACGGTATTCCAGGTGATGATTTCGTGTATGAATTCTTAGTGGAAAGTCCGCCTGCGATAGGCCACAACCCACCTGAACGTTGGCACATGGACGATGACATACTCATCGTCGCCAACGTAACAGACGACATACATCTGCAAAGCGTTTACCTCGAGTATTCGTTTTCCGGCGGTTCAAGCTATAACATCAGCATGGACAACACCGTAAACGACACCTATACTACGACATTAGATGCACCAAGTACAGAATGCACACTCGAGTACAACATATGGGCAACGGACGGCAGTGGTCTGGTGACTCATTCCGGTCCACATTCCGTTCAAGTACTGAACCTGACCATACCCACAGTGATTAGCGTATCACAGGAATACGATGTTATGCCAATTAACGGTACTTTCGATATCGAATTCTCCAAACCGATGATACAAGACATCATCGGTGCTTGCAGCATATCGCCAGAGGCGTATTTCGAGACGGATTGGAGCAGCAGTTACCATCTCAATATATCGCTGTACGAGCTGCAGCCGGAAACCGAATACACCTTCACCGTCAACAAAACCATGGCGACGGATATCCACGGGATACCACTAAACGAAGATATAACGTACGTGTTTATGTCTCAGAGACCCCCCAAAGTGAACACCGTAACCGGTGTGGAAGAGATAGACAAGGGTTTCGATATTATATTAGAAGCAGAGATACAGACGGATATTGAGATATCTACAGTTACTTTACAGTATACGAGTACTAACAATGTATACCACAGGGTCCCTGCCAACTACAGCGGTGGGGATGTTTGGATAACGGCGATACCTAGACAGAACCGTACGGGAGAGATAACCTATCGATTCAAGGCGGTAGACATAAGTGGTTTAGTTGCCTATAGCGAAGATCACAGTATTTTTGTGACCAATCCGTGCAGCATATACCTGCCTGAGGACATAAACGCAGAGGCCGATACACCATTTGACTTCAACATACGGGTTACTAGCCCTGCGGGAGTGATCCGTGTGGTGTTACATTATACGTGTCCCGAGGGACGTCAACATTCAGTGGACCTTCTACTCCAGAGCGGAGACCCCGTTGATGGTACATGGGGGTGTAGATTGAATTCGGAGGAAGGCCAGCTTACATACCAATTGGAAATAATCGATGCGGACGGTGAGAGCATAATTCTTCCATCGGCACCGGCCTACCTGACGATCAATGAAAAACCGGTCATGCTTGGAGGATACTTTTTGTATCTACTTTTATTACTCGTTGCATGCGCTGCCGGTGGCGGAGCATATTTGTTATGGAAGAAGCGAACGAACGAAGAGGAGAAAGAAGTAATATCCGATGAATCGACACCACTCACTCCCGCAGTTACGACAGAAACTGAGAGCTCACAACAATTTAATAATACACCGTGTACTATCTGCTTCGGACAGATAGAAGAGCCAGACGCTCACCACGAATGCATACATTGCGGTAACTCATACCACAAAACATGCATATACGAACTGGGCGAGTGTCCCGTATGCGGTAAAGATCCTTTAGCAGGTGTCAAAGATGAAGAAACATGAAGATTTTAGCGAATGGTACAACGAAGCCATAGAAAAAGCCGGACTTACCGACAAGAGATACCCGGTAAAAGGAATGAACGTCTGGCCAGCCTACGGCTGGAAACTGATGCGTTTAATAGACGATTTTACCCGTAAGTTGGTGGAAGAAACAAAGCACCAAGAGGTCAAGTTCCCCCTACTCATACCCGAAGATGAATTCAAAAAAGAAGCTGATCATATAAAAGGCTTCGACGAGCAGGTGTTCTGGGTGTCTCACGCAGGAATGAACGAGCTGGACATACCACTGCTGCTCAGACCTACCAGCGAGACCGCTATGTATCCGGTGTTCGACCTGTGGGTACGTTCGCATACCGACCTACCATTGAAGATATACCAGATAGTTAACGTTTTCAGATACGAAACTAAACAGACCAGAGCTTTCATGCGTATGCGTGAGATACACTTCTTCGAAGCACATACATGCCACGAAACTGAAGAGGGAGCTGAAGAGCAGATACGCGAGGACTTCGTGATAATGGACGCACTCTCAGAAAAACTGTGTTTACCTTATCTAAAACTCAAAAGAACCGATTGGGATAAGTTCCCCGGGGCTGAATACAGCGTCGGCGCCGATGCTCTCATGCCTACCGGAAGACTACTTCAGATAGCAGGTATCCATCAATACCTGACTAATTTTGCAAAGGCATACGACATAACTTACGAAGATAAAAATGGAGAACACAAACATGTACACCAAACAACCTACGGCATGTCCGAGCGACTCATAGGTGCCATAGTTGCGATACACGGAGACGACAAAGGTATAGTTTTACCTCCGGCGGTCGCACCGATACAGGTACGGATAATCCCCATAATGTACGGTGAAGATGCGGACCTACTGAACTACTGCATAGAGATCGAAGACACCCTTAAGAAGATAGGATTCAGGGTAGGTATAGATGACAGGGAAGACATTAGACCGGGTAGTAAGTTCTTCCACTCTGAGGAGAAGGGAATACCCCTAAGACTAGATATAGGTGGAAACGAGATGGAAGACGGCACGGTCACAGCGGTTAGAAGAGATACAGGTAAAAAAACAGTGATACCCTGCGATAAGCTGTCCACTAACATCAAAGAACTCTTAGATACGATGGAAGAAGAGATGTACGAGAGTGCTTACAAGGAGTTGAAAGAAAGTATAGAAGACGCCCAAGACTTCGCTGAGATGAAGGAAGAGAGGATTTACCGTATAAGCTGGTGCGGTGAATTGGACTGTGGTCAGTACATTGAGGAAGTATCGGACAGAGATATACTGGGCACCCTATACGATGATAGTGGTGATCACGAAGGTCGATGTCTGTCATGCGGTAAACCGACAGCCGAAGCTGTTTATCTCTGCAGGACTCATTGATCACGTACGATAGTCTTCGGGGATGATCACCCTATTACCGACTATTATGTCATTTTCACTGAAGAATCCCTTGTTCACCTCTAAGGCATACCTGTATTCACCCTCGGGTTTATGTTTATCATAAGTATATGGTTCCATATCCTGTATATCAATGATAGTACCGTCTTCAGATATGAATGCTATTGAAAGAGGTATGGACGTGTCCTTCATCCAGAAACCCGAACTCACATTATCATCGAAGATAAAGAGCATACCGCATTGATAACACAAAGAATCTCTATCTGACAGCCCTTTACTATGTTGTGAACTATCGAGTGCTAACTCAACGGAAATCGTGATATTATCTCCTTGTTCGTTTATAACGGTTATCTCAATACTTTCGAACTCTATCCCGGAGTTATAGAATAACACAAAATAAACTAAGATAAGGGTGATGATCACCAAGACGACCACCGATAACTTTACCTTTTTATCCATAGTTCGGAGTTCATTCCAAGGAATATAGTAAAAACCCGATTATTCCGAAGCCCACCGTAACGGCGGTAATAGTGTACACGCCTACGTCAAACCATGTACCATGGACAAATGACCATGAGATATAGAAAGCTATGCCCAGGGCTGCTACGAAGGCGTAGATCATCGCTAAATATTCCCTGGGAATTATCTCATCATTGCTTTCTTCCATATCTTCTGCACCTCACGCTCTGTAGTGTGATTCTCCGAAAGGCTCAGGTTTGAGTCCTTTGCGTTCTCTTATCTTCTTTACAACTTCGGGGATCATATTTTTAGGCACCTTTTCGAAACCTGCATGCTCTGTTGACCAAAGTGCCTTACCACCGGTGGCACTCCGTATATCACCTGAAAAGCCGAACATCTCGGCAACCGGTGTCTTAGCCTCCAACTTGGTGATGTTTCCTTCCTGCTTCATATCGAGTATCTCGCCCCGTCTCTGCTGTATCTGAACGGTAGCGTTACCCATGATATCGGCAGGTACGTCGATGAACACTTTTTGTTTTGGCTCGAGTAGAATTCGTCCGGCGTTACACATTGCACCGTATATGGCATTCTTAACCGCTGGTATCACTTGTGCAGGTCCACGATGGATTGCGTCCTCATGAA
Organism: uncultured Thermoplasmata archaeon; assembly: GCA_964486225.1. Taxonomy (GTDB): domain Archaea; phylum Thermoplasmatota; class Thermoplasmata; order Halarchaeoplasmatales; family Halarchaeoplasmataceae; genus Haladaptatiplasma. The sequence continues at coordinate 31,494 of CAZAMQ010000013.1, forward strand.
GTTTTACATTAACCAAACGCACTTTTACACCTTTACAGTTCTCACGAGCAAGAGGGCCTTCTTCCATCGCAGATTCGAAACCGTCCTCTATCAATTCCATAGTCTCATAAAGGTATTGAATTCCTTTGGTCATATTGAGAAGAACGTTATCACCATAGAAATCAACAAAGTTCTTGGATTCGTCTTTTTCCATCCCTAGCTCTCTTAACTGTTTGCTCAACTCGTTTTTATTTTCTATCTTACCGTGTACGGAAACTGTTCCATCGTCTATACCTTTCACTATATTTTCCTCGAATGGTTCTACTTCTATATAAAACCGATTATGCCTATTGGGAGATACACCTTCAAACACTTCACTTCTACCGTCTATGCTCTCCCTGTAAACCACTATTGGTGGTGACGACGTTATTTGTACCCCTTGTTCCTCTCTGATACGATGTTCGGTTACTTCAAGATGAAGCTCGCCCATACCGGATATAAGATGTTCACCTGTTTCTTCGTCTATCTTGACCATAATACTGGGATCTGACTTTCCTATAGAACGTAACACATCGATGAGCTTGGGTAGGTCGGCGGTTCTCTTTGCTTCCACTGCCTTGGTCACCACGGGTTCCGAGTAATGCTTCATCTTCTCGAAAAGTACCATTTCTTCAAGTGAGCTTACTGTAGAACCTGCGATGGCATCTTTTAGACCGGTTACAGCAACGATGTTTCCGGCCTTTATCTCATCAACTGGAACACGATCCGCACCTACGCTAAGTGATACCTGCTGAACACGATTCAGTTTTGGCTGGCGATCAACCTTCATCATCATACCACCGGTGATCTTCCCGCTGAACAATCTACCTACCGATATTTCGCCTGCATGGGGATCGATGATGATCTTTGTCACCATCAGGGCAGTAGGGCCTGTTTCATCACATTCTATCATCGCTTTACCTATTTCAGACTCGTTATCTCCCCGCCATATGTTAGGTATTCTGTATCTTTGTGCAGTTATAGGGTCCGGCATATGTTTTATTACCTGGTTAAGTATTACCTCGTGGATCGGTGCTTTTTTGGCTAGTTCTTTGATCTTTTTCTGCTCGATATAATTATAAACATCCTTGAACGAGAAACCTTTTGACTGCATGAATGGTACTGAGATTGCCCAGTTGTAAAGTGCAGAACCGAAGGCGACGGTACCGTCTTCTACACTCAGGCCCCATTTTCCTTTGAATTCTTTAGGTGTCATGCTTTTGATAAGTTCATCTACATCGCGGATCAATTTGTAAAGTCTCTGCTGCATCTCCTCTCCGTTAAGATTCAGCTCAGTGATCAGTCTGTCCACTTTGTTGATGAACAATATAGGTCTTACCTTTTCCTTAAGTGCCTGGCGTATCACAGTTTCCGTTTGCGGCATTACCCCTTCAACACCGCACACTACGATGATCACACCGTCAACCGCCCTCATCGCTCTGGTAACGTCACCACCGAAATCAACGTGACCGGGTGTATCTACCAGATTGATAAGATATTCTTTACCTTCGTAATCGTGAACCATAGAAACGTTTGCAGCATTGATGGTTATCCCCCTTGCCTGCTCTTGTTCATCATAATCCAGCATCAGCTGACGCCCTGCCAGTTCCTCGGACATCATACCGGCACCGGCGATAAGATTATCGCTTAAGGTGGTCTTTCCGTGGTCTATGTGGGCCGCCGTACCTATGTTTCTTATCATCTTTAGCTTATCCATCAGCTTTTGCGCCTTTTGGATGTTCTTTTCCTTTCGTCCCATAAAAAAATCTCCTGTCTAATTTAAATAATTATCTCGCAGACCGTGCCATTCTCTCCATCTCTTCCTTTTTCGAGAAGGCGAAAGAGCTTTTGTCTCCGTTTGCTGCGTTTATTAATTCTTGTGCCAAACAATGAGCGACACCTCTTTTAGTTTTAAATGACGCCTTTACCGCTCCTTTCGCATTATTAGATAAAGATATGGATAGACGACGAGAAGGTGAAACATCCACCGCTTTGGGTACGGAAATACCGCCATACCGTATCTGGGTAGTTTCTTCCATGGGCGCGGAATTTTCAATGGCACGAACCAGTATCTGAACGGGATTTTTCTCCGTTCTTTTATGGATAATGCCCATGGCTTCCATAACGGCGTTATATGCCTTCATCTTCTTACCGGTATAATTTCCTGTTCGCATCATGCTATTGATCAATCTCTCGATTATACTGACCTCGCTATTACCAAATCTCTTATTACTACGTGATCCTCCCCTGTGTGGTACGAGTACCGGAAGTAGATTGATGTATCTTTTCAGTCCGGGGTCTGAGACCTTTACCTCTTTCATGTCATACTTACCGAAGAGTAGAGGCATCTCTAGCTTTTCGAACATCTCTTTTTGAGTGTTTGTTAAACCCGTATCCTGTTCATCAATATCTTTAGCCATCATCATTACCTCAATGGTTTCTCCCTTCTACCGGTGACCAATTCTCTGAGAGCTACTCTATTCACTTTGATCACCTTGAATCTGACTCCAGGTATATCACCATACGCTCTCCCTCTCATACCACCTATACCTTCGATCAATACCTCGTCATGTTCGTCGATGTAATTTATCGCACCCTCGCCTGGTGCGAAGGCAGTTACCTGACGACCATTCTTTATCAGTTGAATCTTCACACATTTCCTTATGGCAGAATTAGGCTGTTTAGCCTCTATACCTACCTTTTCAAGAACGATACCTCTACCTTGGGGTGCACCCTCCAGCGGATCGGTCTTCTTTTTAAGACCCTTTGCCCGCCTTTTGTAACTCATATCGCTCCAGCGAAATTTCTGCCGGGTTCGTTTAAGTTTCCGAGCACAATTGAGACCTTTTGCCAATATTTCAACTCCGTAATATCTGTTGAGACGCCTCGCCTATAAATGTTTTGGTATTTAAAAATAATGGCTAATCAGACTAATATAGGGTGTCTGACCTTCATATCTTCCTCCGTTTCACACAATTCTTCCATGAGAACTGACACGAGTGCGTCGAGAAATATCATCGCTGAGTTTTCAAAGACAGTTCCGAGAGGCGCGAGGGTCGAATCCTTCTCTTTGCGTAAGGCATCTATAACAAGCAAGATATCTCCGTAATTTGCCAGGGTCGAATTAGGGCTAGCGGTAAGGACTATTATCTTAGCTTTTACCTTATCCTCTACAATGCCGGCGGCTTGAATAGCTGTCTGAGTTTCACCGGTGTTGGATATGAATATAACACAATCCTTGTCGTTTACAGCAGGAGTTATGGTTTCACCGATAAAAAATGCCCGTAGTCCTATCTGCATGAGTCGCATTGCAAAGGTGCGACCGACCAAGCCGGACCGTCCTGCACCATAAATAAATATCTTTTCCGAGTCGATAATAGCTTCAACAGCACACCGTATCTTTTCAAGCTTGTAATTTCCTAAGCAGCCTTGGATAGAACCGCATATATAATCAATTGATTCCGAGAACCTGTCAACCATCTTTTTGCTTCCTCCTTAGTTCCTTACCGATTTCCTTTGTATAGTTCCTTTCGAAGATCACCTTCATGTACATCGCATCGTGTTCCTTCAAAGGAGAAGTGGATATGATAGTGAAATTAGCTTCATTGAATATTAAATTTTCAGCTAGAGGTTCGAAACTCAGCTCCCCTCTTTTGATGGGCGTGAAACGATATTCGTTTCTCTTCTTTTCGATCCCGGAGAAATTGAGGTAATAATCATGGCCTGTGATGTTCTTGCACACCTCAAATACCTCTTGGAAATCATCAGGGCCTTCGAGAGGATATTCACCTCTAGCTTTAATATTAGCAAGGTTTAACACCGGCTGAGTACCTGTTACCTTTTTACATACACTTATGACATCGTCGAAACTTCCAAATACATCAGTACCGGCCTGAGTCTCCAACCCTATCAGAGGCCCATCTTCAAAATTTTCATTGATCCAATCCCTTAATTCTCTCATGTTTTTGATCACTTTATCTCTCACATCGTCTGTAGTTTCCCCTTCTTCCATTAGGCCGGGATGTGTAACCACCATATCTGCCCCCAATTCCGTACCCATCAGAGTACTGTATTTGAATGCTAATTTCGATTTTTCCACAAGGTCTCCTTCAGTATCTGTGAATTTCATGTAGTATGGAGTATGCAGCGTCAGTTTTACATCGATCTCTTCACTTATATATCCGATCTTTGAAAATCTGTAAAATTCATCAGTGACACCGCCTTTGAGGAAGTGGATCATGTCACCCGGCTCGAGCTCTTTGTCAAGGTCTTCCATGAATATATTCTTATATTCAAATCCCCGGTTGACGCCTATTATGAATTTTCCCTTCACTTCCTTCGCTTTGAGACCCACCTCTTCTTCCGTATCGACTGGAGTAGTACGTACGTTCATCCTAAGAAATTGTACTTCCAAAGCGGTCAAGCCAAGTTTATGGACATCACTAACACCGTCTAGTAGCGTTCTACCTTTACACGATAAAGGAATACCACTCGGACCAAAACGTATCATCTTTATTATTCCCCTGAATCATCAGATATGTCCATTTTAAACCACATATTTAGACCTTTTATTTAAATTTATCTCCATATCGTTTTTAATTTTCGAACTATTACACGATAAAAAGAATTGTCAGAAAACCGTAAACCTAGTTTTTTATTTCACCGCCGCCCTGTTCCACCGACCAAGAGTTTTATGTCAACTCTTATGCCCTTTATGACAAACAGAAAACAACTGTTTTTTAACGATAAGTGAAGTAACGTTATCGTGTATCGGTCGAGGTCCGGAAGTCAAAATATCGAATAGGAACTGGCTTCGGAAGATGGAGAAGATACTATCCAAGAAAAAGCGGGTTAAAGTAGCAGAGGTAAAACTGGTAGAAACCGTTGGTAAATTATCGACTGAGATAAGGGATTAGGTTTATTAGGGGAGATATGTTAACGAATGGTATATGGACGAAGTAGAGATAATCACGAAGAAAAGGAACAGCCTGTTCGTGTTCCCTGATGAATTTCGGTATAAGGACCTTGCAGCGGTATTTCCCGAACTACTGGACTATTTTATGCGTATATGTGATCAGTATCCGGAAAAGGGCGGAGATGAATACGTATTGATGTTGATACGGCAAAACATGAGGGATCTCGAGAAAAACATCAAACCCATGGGGCACAATAGAGAGGCCAGGTACAGGATGATATTTCCATACGGCAGGAAGGGTGTACAGTTCTTCGTATATCCGCGTATAGCGGAGGAAGAATCAATGATCGATGAGATAACTGAAAAGATTAGTAACTTCCTCAATCAGAAAGGGTTGAAGCACGAGATACTCTGGAATCAGATGGAATTTTTAAAGGAAGAGAAGAAAAAGTAGCCGTTCAACAAAAGAATTTTTTGCACTCATCCTCTAGATTGTCGACCTGGTCGAATTCGAACTCATCAGGAAGCATCTTCTTGTAATGACTTTGATCGAATCGCCTGTCCATCAGTACTATCAGGGCACGGTCACTCCTACTTCTTATACATCTACCGGCAGCCTGCAGCACTCTGTTCATAGCTGGAAAAACCCTGGAATATTCATATCCTCTCTTGCTGTCGAATTTTTTTGTATAGTACTCCTCCAGAGCTTTTACGTCAGGTGTTGGAGGTGGAAAAGGTATTCCGGCAATCATAACCGAGCATAAAATATTGTTCTTGTAATCAACGCCCTCTGAAAAGCCACCGCCTTGAACACCGAGTAAAAGTTTTTTATCGGAAGTATGCAGCCTGCTGATGATATCTTCCCGGTCTCTTTTAGAATACCTGCGGTCTTCAACTATCATCTCTTTGTCAAGATGTACCATCTCCAGCCGGTCAGCTATACTGTTCATCAACGAATAGGACGGGAAGAAGGCGGCAGCATTGCCCGGTACGTTATTTGCCACATCGGATATCGCGTTGGCATATGCTTGGTACATGGCGACATCTCTTTCGTTGTAAGAAGTGGTTAGATGCTTTACACTGACGACCTTTCTGTTTTTCTTGGGAAAAGGTGATTCATAACTGCGTATCACCGGCTCTGAAATGCCCAGCAGATCTGCGTACATCTCTCCGGGATACAGGGTTCCGCTCATTAGAACACCGCTGTGTACGCTCCTGAAAACATCAGTGGTCAATACTGAAGGATCAAGGAGTCCTACCCTGATGGATACGCCCTTCTGGTTGAAGACCCTGAAAACCTCTTCTCCCTCCATGGACCATGTTGTCAGGAATGAGTAAAGACGTATGGGACCCGAGGCCGCCGGGTCCTTTTCTAGTATATTGCGGGCAGCACTCTCCAGCTCGTGCATTATCTCTTCAAGGTTCTCGTATCTTCCGAAACCCCCTCTTAAAGCGACATCTATTTTGTCGTCTATGAGTTCTTTATGGATCATCCTGTCTTTACCCTTTATATCGTTGAATTCAAGAGCGAGACGTTTAACGAAGGCACCCAGGTCAGGGTTCGTGTACTCCAGAAGTCGAAAAGAATCTCTCAGCAGTTCAATATCCATGTACTCCTCCATGTGACTTCTTACCCTATCCGGCAGGTTGTGGGCCTCGTCAACTATAAGCATACATTCATCCAACTCGACTTCTAGAAGTTCCAATATGCGCTCCCTTATATCGGAGAACATATAGTTGTAATCACACACTACTACATCTGCGTCACGACCGGCCACAAGGGCCGTTTTGTGTGGACATACACGGTAACGTTTACACAACCGGACTATCTCGTGGACATGGAGTGTGTACTGTTCCATAGAAGCTACGGCTTTGTTCATCTCTTTATTGAAAAGATTACACTGCCTTTGACCGGTATCATTACAGAACTTCTCGAAAACCGGGTAAGGCAGGCTGGACTCTTCCTTTGGGCACATGTGCTGTTTCGAGATAACATCTATTGCCCGTACATGGGACGGCATGTTCTTGATTGTCTCTATGGCGATATGGTGTTGGGACTGCTTGCTGGTGAGAAAGAATATTTTTTGTTTGTCACGTGCCTTCAATGAAGAAGTCAATACCGCTGCCGTCTTCCCTATACCGGTAGGTGCATGGGCGATCAAAACGCCCCTGTCCCTAAATGTTCTCTCAGCATCTTCCATGAACTGTTTCTGCCCCTTTCTTACTCTCTCGAAGGGAAAGAGTCTTCCTTCTCTGCCCTTCTTGTTGGAGAATGTAGTTCCTTCCGGCTTACCTATACTACTTTCGAATCCGGTACAGCGTTGGCATTTACGGGTTTTAGGCGAAATTAAAGCTCCGCATTTCTTGCAGAATAAGTCCATCGAAAGGGGAGATATGGTGATGGGTATTAGGTGTTTCGATTTATGTTCATAACTTCACCTTTTATCATTTAGATTTAAACCCGCTAATTATCCGGATTATAGTCAAAGACGTAACTTTTATTGAATTAATTCACGTCTTTGACTTCTAACCTGAAAGCCCTGGCTTTCATTAGACCGTAGGAATTTAGAATTCCTACTAAACAGGAATGGAGGACATAACGAATTGTAAATAAGTTATGTCTTCCACTATATTTGACATTTACTCAGTCGCCGGTTTGTCCCCTTTACTACGCACGCCTACGTGTAGGGGATGTATAGGGTTAAATGACGATTTGTGTGTATGTAGCATATATACGTATTTTCCCTCGCACGTGTGTATACCCTATGATTATTCAGTGGTGCACAGAACTAAACGCTTTGTGTAAATTATTATTTAGGATATCGATTCGATTTCAACGTTCATCGAAATGGTCATTTTCAAAGGGAAATATGTGTCATGAAATCACATCGCAATCTGAACGATATAGGGATATATATACCTCTCTTTACACGAATAATTGTTTTCAGAAAATATTAAATAGTCTTATGCGATTAGGTGTGTCAAGTAGTACCAATGGTGACAAACATAAAAGGTGAAAATACCAAAATAATAGCCGCATTCGTGGTGCCTGTGCTGATAATCGCTGGAGTGGTAGGATATCAGCTGGTCCAAGAGGAAGAGTCAATAGATGTGGATGAAGGATTCGCAGAGATGACGGTGGAGTATCAACCTACCTCGGGTCCTAGCAGAAGTTATATGCGTTCCTCAACGGCTACCACTCATATCAATGATAACAGTAGCCTGGAATTAAACTTAACGTTTGCGGTTGTACTTCCGACTGATAGACGCCATGAAATTTTAATAGGACTGGATGTTGAGGGTGATTTTGAAGAAGACCTTTTACCTAAAACACTGGAGTTCAGGGCTCGTGGGCACGAAGGAATTAATGTATCGTCTAATTTATATCTGTTTAGATCTATACCCGGTGAAGTAATAGGTTGCTCCATACGGGGAGGGTATGGTGAAGGCGGATGGGGGACGGATACTGCAACAGTGGGTTTTGATATCGATTCCCCTCACTTCGGAGTGAGATCGACAGAGATGTACTGGATTATTCCCACATCCAACGTCTACAACCCTTACACATTAGAGATTCAGGCAGTAGTCGGAGGGCTTTCAGAAGAAGTTGTTGCCACTGTACACGTGCACATAGACCTCTTCTCGAAGATCGAAAGTCTTGAAGCGAGCACAGATAGTGAACATTACTATACGAGCGATTATACTTCTGATGACGATGTGGCAGAAGGGATATATTATGTACAGTCTGAGTTAAACTACCTTTTCGAGAATCTGCCAGGCGGTGAGGATGTGTTGTACGATGTAGAGATATACATCTCTAGCTTTGATACGGGCCTTCAATATCAGCAGATACATAACGAGAGCGGTCTAAAAGCTGGTGAGAATCATACGTCTATCTTAACATTTAATGTCGGTGAAGGACGAACTGATATGCAGGTAATAGTGCGTTTCGTGATAATTTCTCAGGAAAGTAATTGGGTGTACGACTCTTACGAAGACAGTGAGTTTGATATGACTTTCACCGTCACACACGACGGAGGTGGTGAAGAATGAACTGGAAGACTATTCAAGTTCTTTTCATTGCACTCACAATCTTCACGACAATGTTTATCATTACTAGCGGTGAAGCATTTCAAATCGCACCCGATCTCCCTGATCCTGCAACCGAAGATATATATTTCCGGCAATTAGGTTCAGGAACTCATAACTATAATTATTACTACCCAGGTAATACCGCTTTGCACTCTTGGATAGATATAGGAGATGTAACCCAAGAGGAAATGGATACTATTGAATATCCTGTAACCTTCATAGGAAAGCAAGGAACTAATACAGAAGTGATGAATACTATAACCTTAAGTGCCCAGGTAAATGCTATAACTGAACAAGAGTCACCAAATGCCAGAAATACTGTCACAATAACGGTTTCGGCAAAAGGCGGTTATCAGCTTAGGGATCCTCAATTCGAACACGCACAGTGGTGGGATTCGAAAACCTACGCTTATTTTTGGGGAACCCGAGACGTAGCTTTTACAGCTGAAATGATAGATGGGCCAGATAGTGGTGAAACACACGAATTTCGCCCTTCTACTTCCTTTATTCAGGGTTATCTTACCGACACGGAGGTTGAGGATCCTCCTTCTGATACGGAGAAAGAACTTGCAATATATACTGCTAAATTCGCAGCTAGAGAAGGTGTCAATGCTGCGTTAGGAGAGATACCAGGTTATAGCGCGGCAAGTACTGTTGCAGATTATTCATACGGTGCATATGAGATACTTACTATGGATAATGACGGAGGAGGAGCACACTATGATGAAGATAAAAATTACGGTAAGGGGCTTGATGATCCTGCGAAAGTAACTTTTTATCATGAACATTTTCCAATGGGCAATATTATAACTAACGAACAAAAGGATGAGTACGACAACGGAAGGATGCCAGTGAACTACACTGCCTCCATCGAGCTTATGTGGGAATTCTGTGATGCGATTTTTGAAACCACGGAAAGTGCAACTCTGAGGATATCCGCAAAAAACCTTGTAGGGGTTGTTGGTACACATTGGACGGGTGATGAGGATTTCATCATCGATGGTGCAGAATCCTATGTTGACATCACAATAAAGAACGGCGAACCCACTATTACCAGTGAATTAACTTGTGACGAAGATCATTATTACACATCTCATTACTCCGGTACAAATGGTGTGCGCCCGATATTTTCAGGACTCAAAATAACCAACCCCGCTCATTGCACAGATGTTGTTTATAACGTAAAATTTAGTTACAGACCACTGTATGGAAGTTGGAGTACATTAGCATATAGAGATCCACATCATGGCCAAACACTGAATACCGAGGTTATTTTGTACGTACATGAGGGTTGGTCAAATAAAAGGATTGACATAAAATATGAGATTACGACGCCCAGTAGATATGGCGGGTGGGAAACAATCACGGAATATAAATTTGACTTTTTTAGAGTAACAAATAATGATGGAGCCGGCGGTGGAGGTGGAGGTTGTCCCTACGTCTCCGTCTGGAACGGCACGGCCTACCAGCACGACAACAACATACTGATCGCATCGGAGCACCAAGAAGGCGTGGTTGACGACAACTACGTACTGCAGAACACTATGATACCAAAAGACGGTTTCTATTCACTGAAAATCGAGGAGTTCGAGAATTCGGAGGACTTCTTCGACACTTTTTCGCTGTACACCATAGACCACCAGGAAGGCTACAGCGTCGGCGTCACACCCGACGGCGAGTACAGTACGTACAAGGACCCCGTTCCGCCGGAATCCGCATACGATTGTGCGGGCAACGATGTGCTTGAGTATGTTAGTGCGCCTGACGGTAATTCGTTGTACATGGAAGAGAATACTACCCTCATCCTCAACTATGGAGATATCGGTAACGCACAGTGGGTACATCAGAAACTGGTGGTTAGAAGCTACGGTTTCGAATCTTACACCGAACCGTACACTATGGGGGACGGTATTGGAACGATGGGGCTTGGTAACCATTGGGACCCTGTAAAAACATCCCTTTATGTTAGCATACGCGCAGACGGTAGCGAATGGACTAATGTAACGGTACTTCATCCACGCAACCACGCTTCGGACATGGTCATACCTCTCAAAGACGTATTAGAGGAATTCGTCCCCGGTGGTATAGGCGAGCTTGAGGTCAGGATACTTAGTACTCAGAACCATTCGGTAGACTTCGTCGGGCTGGACAACTCGGTACCGACACCGGTGAAGGTGCAGGAAGCACCTTTGGTAAGTGCGATGCTCAACGGTGTTGAAGATGTGACAGACATACTGCTGGAAGGTAACGATGAGATGGTAACCATCGTACCCGGAGAGTACATAATCCTCACCTTCGAGATACCGGAACAGAACCCGGCGCCGGTATTCGCTGTTAGGTACTACATGCTGTTCTCACGTGGCTACTACGAGCTGTTCGAAGAGGGGTAATCCTCTACTTTCTCATCCTGAATATCTCACTCTTTAGGGGGCTCAGTTCATCACTGCAGTGAGGAAATATTTCTGAGGTGTTATCCTACTATCTTGTCCGGAGTATGCAGTATAATAACATAGATAATATTAAATAGTACAATGTAATATGGTACATCAATTCAAAAAAAGGAGAGGAAAAAATGAAAGATGAAAATACCAAAATAATAGCCGCATTCCTAGTGCCTGTGCTGCTGATCGCAGGAGTGGTCGGATATCAGTTGCACCAAGATGAAGAGCTGCAGCCGATAGATGTGGACGAAGGGTTCGCAGAGATGACGGTGGAATATCAAAAACATGGTGGTTGGGAATACCAGCTAACATCGACAGCAACAACATATGTCAACGATAACAGTAGTTTGGAATTTGATGTTAAAGTTGTGACCGTAATTAAGAGAAGTCCCGGTCACAGTATATATATAAAATATGATAGTGATGGTTTTTTTGAAGATGACCTATCTCCAGAGACCTTGGAGTTCCGGGCTCGTGGACTTGACGGAGTGAACGTATCACTTAACGATTATTTTTTCTTTCCAGAACGCGGTACATACGAAGGATGTAATCTCTGGACTGGAGGATACAATGGTTACGGTCGTGGTATGGATACTGGTGTAGTCGGTTTGAACATAGAACAAAACAATTTTTCTGTAAGGGGAGCAGAGCTAGATTGGCACATCCCACCATCCAACTTCGGTAATCCGTACACCTTGGAGATCCAAGCCGTTGTAGGAGGGCTTTCAGAAGAAGTTGTTGCTACTGTACACGTGCACATCGACCTGTTCTCGAAGATCGAGAGTTTTGAAGCGAGTATAGATAAGGAACATTACCTTACCAGTGATTATCCGGAGGGTGAAGAAGATGCATATTGGTTTATATATCCGGAGATCACTTACAAGTTCGATAATCTGCCCGGCGGTGAGGATGTGCTGTACGATGTAGAGATATACGCAATCGGCAGTCAAGATTATATACATTGGAGAGAAGTAGGTATTTTTTCAGATACAGACAAGCATGCAAACGAATACCATGAAGCCACAGCACAATTACAATTCTGGGACAGGCACGCTGAGTTTGAAGTGCTGGAATTTGAACTCCGCTTCGTGATAATTTCTCAGGAAAGTAATTGGGTGTACGACTCTTACGAAGACAGTGAGTTTGATATGACTTTCACCGTCACACACGACGGAGGTGGTGAAGAATGAACTGGAAGAACATTCAAGTCCTTTTCATTGCACTCACGATCTTCACGACAATGTTTATCATTACTAGCGGTGAAGCATTTCAAATCGAACCCGATCTCCCTGATCCTGCAACCGAAGATATATGGTTTCGTCCTTTAGGTACGGTACCGCATGATTACCGATATTATTACTCAGGAAACGTTGGCTTCCATTCGTGGGTAGATAATTACGATATCTATGAAGATGAATATTATGCATATGAATGGCCAGTGGATTTTCAAACGATATTTGGTACGAATACGGAGGTGCTTAATAGTATTACATACGTCATTGGTTAAGGATACTGGCTGCATATATAGATGATTTTTATTTGAGATGTTATTTGAG
>CAZAMQ010000014.1:0-44015 GCA_964486225.1 uncultured Thermoplasmata archaeon
CATTTTTTCTTGTGATTTTCAAAAAACCGAAAATCACTAATCTTTTGACAGGCTCAACCAACCACAAATATAATATCCGCTGTCTTTATTGTAGTATCATGAAAGGCTTTGACGATCTACTCGACGAACAGGTAGTAGTTATAAGTGAGTTCATCCGTGATAAGGTAGAGAAAACAGACGCCGCCGGAGTTGTCTTGGGTCTCAGCGGCGGCCTTGACTCCGCAGTAGTTCTTAAGCTGTGCATCAATGCACTATCAACGGAAAAAGTCCATTGTTTGATCATGCCTGAAAGCACAACGCCCAATGAAGATACTGAAGATGCAAAATGGCTTGCCGAACAGTGGGGTGTGCCCTCGGAGGTTACGGACATAGGAGGTATACTGGAAGCTTTCATCGTGGATAAAGATGACAATCTTGCCTTTGCCAACCTCAAGGCACGGGTAAGGATGTGCCTGGAGTACTATCATGCAAACGTTAAAAATATGCTGGTAGTGGGAACTTCCAACAAGAGCGAATTACTCCTGGGATACACCACAAAGTACGGAGATAGCGCCGCTGATTTCCTGCCGATAGGGGATGTCTTCAAAAGCGACTTGAAGAAGCTGGCAAAACATATCGATGTGCCCGAAAGGTTTATCAACAAAACGCCCCGGGCGGGCCTCTGGAAAGGGCAGACGGACGAGGATGAACTCGGATATACTTATGACGCCTTGGACAGCGTTCTAAAGGGTTTGGAGAGTAACGCATCGGTTGAACAGATAACTGAAAGAACGGGCCTTCCCGAAAAGGATGTGGAAAACATCAAAAAGATGGTTGAAAGGAGCGCACACAAGAGGAAGATACCCCAAGTGATAAAATTAAGGAACAGGACCGTCGGCATCGATTGGAGGGAGTTCTCGCACTGACCATGAAAACCATTCTGCTAACAGGCATGCCGGGATGCGGTAAAGAAGAGTTTCTCAAGGTTGCCGTCAGGTCGGGATATGATATCATCCGCATGGGAGATGTGGTCAGAGAACACGCCCGCAGTGCAGGCCTCCCTAGCGACGACAGGAACATAGGATCATTCGCAAACCGGGAGAGAGGGGAACGTCATCCGGCAGTGTGGGCAGAGAGGACCGTTAAAGGTCTGAAACCCGGAGTTGATACCGTTATCGATGGCGTTAGAAGCCTGGATGAGGTGGATCATTTCAAAAAACATGTGGGTGACGAACTGATAATCGTTGCGGTACACGCGTCGCCACAAACACGATTTAACCGACTGGTGACCAGAGGGAGGGAAGACGCACCGAGTGCTTTGAGGGAATTCCAGGAGCGGGACGAGAGGGAGCTGGGGTGGGGGATAGGTAACGTCATAGCAAAGGCAGACAGGATGCTGGTCAACCAAGGAACCCTGGATGATTTCAGGCATGACGTGGAGGAGCTGCTAAGGTGATAAGCTCTCAACACGAAACTTTATAAATATCGACTATAACTTCCGTACTCAGATGTCAAAGAAGAGAAAGAAGGAAGACGAAGAAGACGAGGATTTTTCATTCCCAGAGTTCGACAGGGTAGAATACATGAAAAAAGAGATCAACAAGGGTAAATCCGTCCTTGTCACGATAGCCATAGCACCCCTCTTTTCCTACATCTCTTTCAAGATATTTGAATTTACCATGGAATGGACCCTTGGATTTTTGATGTTCTTCCTGGGGATATACATCCTGGGCCCGGTCCACAAACAACTGAGGATAAAGGTAGAAGAATTCGGTTGGAAGGAGTATGCAATGAACTGGGCCATGTTCTTTTTCACCTGGTTAATCGTATGGATAATCCTGATGAACCCCCCTTTCGGTGACTTTACCGACCCGACACTTGAACATGTCAGGATCGGCGTGCTGACGGACCAAGAAAATAACACTTGGGGACATCTTGACGATGTAGAACTGGTCAACGGAGAGAGCTATACTATCAACGTAACTGCAAAGATAACCGATAATGTGGATATACATAAGGACAGTGTAAGCATAGAATTCCAAGGAAATTTTTATCCCATGACCCCAGTAGATGAACACACTTACAGGATAGTATTCGAAGATGTGACTGCAAGGACGAACGAGTATATTTTCACCGTATACATGGAAGATGTTAACGGCCATGGTGCTTCGGAAGTGGTAGAGCGAACTATCGGTAACTAAAGATACCGCCGTCCACAAACATTTAATAACGTATGTCGCACTTACCGATATCGGATCAAATGACAGCGAAATTAATTTTAACGGTGAAGGCCGCACCACAGGAAGATGTAGGAAGGAGCCGGGCGAGACTAGGGCCAAAAACAAGACTTGAACTGGATGTAGAGTTAGGTGATGCCGTAAAGATCAAAGGTGAAAGAGAAACCGTTGCAAAGGTATTCAGACTTTCACAGGAAGAAGAGGGTAAAGGTATAATCTGTATAGACGGATTGGTTAGGAAGAACGCAAAAGTATCGGTTAACGATAAGGTAGAAGTGTCCAAAATCGCATTAAAGCCGGCTAAGAAGGTGGTGATCGCCCCATTGATCGAAGAGGGTAATATACTGAGATTCGGTGAGTATATAGACACTTTTGTACGTAAAAGATTGATGAAAAGACCTCTGATGACCGGGGACGCCATCGTGATTCCCGGCATCTCGCTTATGGGAGGCAACGTACCATTTAAAGTTATCTCCACATTCCCTCAAGAACCGCTGATAATCACAGAGGACACTGAGATAGTTGTAAAAGAGGAACCGGTTAAGGAAAAGGAGATGATAAGCGCTACGATTGTAACCTACGAAGACGTTGGTGGTCTCGATGAAGAGCTCCAGAGGGTAAAGGAGATGATAGAGTTACCCCTTAGACATCCTGACCTCTTTAAAAGATTGGGTATCGAACCGCCGAAAGGAGTTCTTCTTCACGGTCCACCGGGAACTGGAAAAACATGGATAGCCAAGGCCGTAGCTAATGAATCCGGTGCGAGTTTTTATTCGGTTCAAGGCCCGGAGATAATGTCCAAATACTATGGTCAGAGCGAAGGTAAGCTAAGAGAAAAATTCGAAGAGGCAAAAGAGCACTCACCGTCCATAATATTCATAGATGAATTGGATTCCATAGCTCCAAAGAGAGACGACGTGAAGGGAGAGGTCGAAAGAAGGGTGGTGGCACAGCTACTGACACTAATGGACGGATTGACCCAAAGAGGTGAAACAATAGTTATAGCGGCAACCAACAGGATAGATGCCATAGACCAGGCTCTCAGACGTCCGGGAAGATTCGACAGGGAGATAGAGATAGGACTGCCCGACAGGGACGGCAGGAAGGATATATTGCTTATACACACCAGGGGTATGCCGTTAGCGGATGATGTGAACCTAGACGGATTCGCCTCAATGACCCACGGATTCGCCGGCGCTGACCTAGAGTCGTTGGCAAAGGAAGCGGCCATGCGAGCTTTGAGACGTTACATCCCGGAATTCGACCTGGGCGAACCGATACCCAGGAACGTATTGGAGAGGATGGAGGTGAGACAGCAGGATTTTATTAACGCACTCATGGACATAGAACCCAGCAGCCTGAGGGAGATAATGGTGGAAGTTCCGGAGGTGTCTTGGGATCAAGTAGGCGGTCTAAAGGAGATCAAGGAGCGTTTAATGGACTCCGTTCAACGTCCGATCACCGAACCATGGTCCTTTGATGAGATGGGGATCAAACCACCTAAAGGAATACTTCTATACGGGCCTCCGGGTGCAGGTAAGACGCTGCTGGCACATGCAGTCGCCCATGAATGCGAGGCAAACTTCATCTCTGTTAACGGGCCCGAGATACTGTCTAAATGGGTGGGCGAGAGCGAGAAGGCGATAAGAGAGATATTCAAGAAGGCAAGACAAGCATCACCTTCCATAGTATTCCTGGACGAGTTGGATGCACTAGTACCCGAAAGGGGAAACGAAGAATATACCCATGTGACCGATAGGGTGGTCAACCAACTTCTGACCAGCTTGGACGGGATAGATTCAAGCAGGATAGTCATCCTTGGCGCAACCAACCGCCCGGATAGGGTGGATTGTGCGCTACTCAGAGGCGGACGATTTGACCAGAGGATGGCGGTCCCCATACCCGATGAGGAGGAAAGGAAGGAGATCTTCGAAGTACACACAAAGGACATGCCACTTGAAAAGGGAATAAAATTCGACAAGTTAGTGATCAAAACAGAATCATTCGTGGGGGCTGATATCGAGGCACTGTGCAGAGAGGCGGGCATGCAGGCCATAAAAGAGGGGGAAAAAAAGGTATCGATGGAGCATTTCACAAAGGCGTTAGAGGTTGTATCACCCTCAGTAGATGAAGAAACTATCGGTATGTATGAGGAAATAGAAAAACTCATGGAAAAGACCTTCCGTAAGAAGAAAGGTTATAATGGGGTTGGTCTATACCGTTGATAATAATATAGTAAAATATGGAGGCAAACAGCATGAAGATGTTCGTGACCGAGATGCGTGGAAAGACGGTAATGACGAATGACGGTCAAATACTTGGAATGATAGACAATTTCGTGGTCAACACCAAGACGGGTGTTGTAATGCACGTATTAGTTACTGCAGCGGAAGATATCGAACCCAGATTATTTGACACCGATGCCGAAGGACGACTTGTACTACCCTTTGAGGGTATGAGAGCGGTAAAAGACGTAGTGGTAATGGAGAACATTAGTATCGATTGAGCGACACGAAATCGGATATTCGATACTTATTAGTTCTTTATTTTCCGCCTGTATCATATCCAGGTAGGGATAGATGAGAGATATAAAGGAGAAGTTAAAAAACTTAAACGCAGCACCGTTAAAAAGTATGGGCCAGCATTTTCTAGCAGATGAAAATGTTGCGGAAAGACAGGTGGAGTCGGCAGAGATAAAACCCAACGAGACCGTACTTGAGATAGGGCCGGGCCTCGGTATACTCACGGAAAAGATAATCGAAAGAGCCGCTCGCACCGTAGTCATCGAGAAGGATAACACATTTGTGGAACATCTCAGGGAGATATACCGTCACGAAGACAATCTCCGAATCATCCATGAAGATGTATTGGATATAGATATACCGCCCTTTGACAAAATAATATCTAACATTCCGTTTAACATCTCGTCTCCATTAACTTTCAGATTGATGGATGAGCATTTCGAACTGGGAGTACTGATGTATCAAAAAGAATACGCGAGACGCATGGTTGCTGCGGTAGGGGAGAAGGAATATTCTCGATTGTCCGTTATGATTTCTACAAAAGCAAAGGTTAAACTATTATTCAATGTTTCAAGGAATTGTTTTTTTCCACCGCCGGCCGTGGACGCTTCCGTGGTGATGATCATACCTTCCGAACCTTTATTTGAACTGAACCACCCTGAGTTATTCTCAGAGGTTGTGAGAGAATTATTCAATTACAGACGTAAAAAGATAAGGAACGCACTCGAATGCGGTTTTGATATAAAACTTGAAAGTGATGTTCCCTTCGGCGATAAAAGAGTCGAGAAACTCACACCCAAGGATATCTCATCAATGGTTGATCATCTTGTAAGAGAAGATATATTGTAGATATCAATCCTCGAATCCGATTCCACATGCAGGACAAAATTTCGAGTCCGCATCGATTTCCGTACCACATTCGGGGCACTCGTAAGCGGTCGATTTCAGGTCCGTACCGCAATTGGCGCAGAATCGGTGTAAAGGTGAAACTTCAACACCACATTCGGGACAATTCGACTTGAACTCCAGTTTACCGCCGCACAGGTTGCAGAATTTATCTGATACATCCACTGGGTTTCCGCATTCCGGACACGAAAAGGCCTCTTCTCTGGTTTCTATTTCATAGCTCGTTGGACTGGTTTTCACCTCTCCTTTTGAGATGGACTCCGGTTTAACACGATCCACCTTTTGAGCAGCTAATAAACCGGCCTCTTTTTCATCTATGGATTTTTTGGTTTTCATGGCGTACTTCAGTGCGCCGGTGTAATCTTCATTCTCAAAATGACTCTCCGCCATCTGTAACAATTTTATGGACTCATGTGTTCCGCGTTCCTGTACTAACTGTTTTGCAACATCTATTTCAAACTTTGATTCTAAATAATTGTCGGGCAAAACACGTATCTTCTCTTTCTCTTCGACGAATTCTTGTTGTTTACTTCTGTCCTCCTCACTCAGCTCCTCTTCTAACTTTACCAGATCATCTAATACATCACTTTCATATTCGATATCTTCTTTGCCAACTTTTTTAAGTACTGGCATGGCGGGCTGTGGTCGTGTCTTGGCATTGTCCAGATCATCCTTTGCCTCTTCCGCGAGTCTCTTTGCCTTTTTGTAATTCCCGGCGTCAAGGGCTATCTCCGCCCGTTCTATGATGATCTCGGAACTGCCTACATCAACACCCTTTTTTTTCATCACGTTGATTATGCTCTTTGTGGATACTACTGAATTGTGAGCTTCATCCTTTGAATCAAGAACGTTGCCCTCTTGTGCCTTCCTGATTCTCTTCGGTTTGGTGCGCTCTAAATAACTCCATGCCACCCAGAAGGCGATAGCTGTAGATATTAGTGCTCCGCCCAATATCAGTGTAACAGTGTTAGCATCCATATTATATAACACACTATGTTTTTAATGGATTTAACCTTTTCCCTCGAAACCTAGTAAAAATATGGAAGTGTTATCTAAATTTTCAGATGGTTCGATGTCGATAAGAAATGTTAAATACACTTACAGTTATTGTGCGTCGTGATCATATGGGTAGTAATAACGAAAATGCAGGTTTGATAGCTATAATAGGGGGTGTACTCATGCTGCTCGCAGGTGTTACCGGCGCAGCGGCATGGAAGGCACTCGGAGATCTGGCCATCGAAGCAACAGGCACAGAATCCCTTGGGATAGTATTCCAGGTGCTTGTGCTGATAGGTGCTTTGGGCGGTCTCGTGGTGATCATAGGTGGTATCATGGTACGCCGTGAATCCGTCCCGGTCGGTAAGATCCTTATAACCATCGGAGCGGGTTTAGGTATAATCGGATTGATCATATTCCTGATAGTCACCTTCATGGGCGACTCTCCTGCGGGTAACTTTCTAGCCGGCATAGGACTCGGTTTCATCGGTCTCGTTCTTACCATAATCGCAAGACAGAAGGCAGATTAATCAAGGGTACCGGCTTTATCCTTGAGTCTCCTGTACTTTGCCTCATACTCGGATGCGCAAACATCGCAGCAAAGGTAGTGCTTCCTATCGTCCAGCTCAAGCTTCACTGGTTTACCCTCTATCTTCTTCTTGCAGTAGTAGCAGTCGATGCTTAAACCCGGAACGGCATCCAGAGTTATCGTGCTAGATGATTTGAAGTCCTTGATAACCCTTGATACTTCCAGTTTCTCCACGCCTTTAGTTTTCTTCAAGCTCTTTATCACATCATCTAGCATCTCCAACGAGGGAACTTTAACCACTGCGAAAAACACACCACCCTCCAATTCTCCCATTTTGTACACTCCGTTCATAGCGACCATACACTCTGCTACACTCTCCAAAAAATGTAGGTCCACCCCGATGCGAAGGTGAAAAGTATGCAAACCCAGCTTCCTGGTGTCCAGCATAGTTAAATGTCCCTTGATGATCCCCAGTTCCTCCAGCTCCTTCACAGTGCTGCTCGCAGTAGGGGGGCTGACACCGATCCTGAGGGCCAAGTTACGCATGGATATGCGGGCATCTTCCTGAAGAACTTCTAGTATATCGGCCTGTGTTTTGCTCAATTCCATAATATGATGAAGTATCAGTCGTAGAAATACTTTACGTTTGTAAAAAATACTTTAAAATATCTTACATTTGTAAACCAAAAATGCAATGAATCATAAGTGCATATATGGTAAACAGGGTGTTAGCAGATAACGATAGACCTCTTATATCAAGGGCGATCTGATCACAAGAAGTCGCAAAGATTCGTTACGCTTGTCTTTGCTCCTAAGACGGAGGTCGATAAGAAAAACTCCGATCTAGAGACGGATAATGAGATACATGTCAAAGAACAAAAAAACCATCCCGATAGAAGGAATGCACTGCGCAAGTTGTGCCCAAGCGATAGATAGATCTCTGAAAAAGCTTGAATGGATAGAAAGCTCGAACGTCAGCTACGCCTCCAAAGAAGCGTTGGTCGAATTCGACGAACAGAAGGTCAACATGGACGATATCTCCAGAGCCGTAGAATCGGCAGGATACAAGCTGGCACAGGGTAACAGAGTAGATATCCCCGTGGAGGGGATGACCTGCGTTTCATGCAGTCAGGCAGTGAAGAGGAGCCTCGAAAAGCTGGACGGAGTTATCAATGCCAACGTAAATCTCACTACCGACAAAGCCACTGTTAATTACATTCCGGGAAAGGTGCACAAGGGAGATATGGTCCGGGCCGTAAAACAAGCCGGTTATGATGTACCGAATATATGGTTGAAGGGAGAGACAGAAGAAAAAGATAAGGTCCAAAGGGACCAGGAACGGATACAGAGTTCAAAACACAGGGCGATGGTTACGTGGATATTCATAATACCGATGCTGGCCTTGATGATACCGCACATGTTTCTGGGTATCACCGTAGGTGGTATGATATTCTACAACACCATCCTGGTCGTTCTGGCGATCCCAATATTATTCTACACAGGTAAAGAAACCTACGTATCCGGTGTAAAATCATTCATTAACCTCACCCCCAACATGGACGCATTGATAATGCTGGGTACCCTAGCCGCCTTCTCTACCGGGCTCATATCCGTATCATACCAGTTCGGTTACGGCCCTAACATACTCAATTACGGCGGTGTGGCCGGTATGATAATGGCCTTCCATCTAATAGGGCGATACATAGAGGACAAGGCAACGGGACGAGCATCGGAAGCCATAAAGAAGCTCATGACCCTGGAGGCCAAGACCGCAAGGATACTC
Organism: uncultured Thermoplasmata archaeon; assembly: GCA_964486225.1. Classification (GTDB taxonomy): domain Archaea; phylum Thermoplasmatota; class Thermoplasmata; order Halarchaeoplasmatales; family Halarchaeoplasmataceae; genus Haladaptatiplasma. The sequence goes on from CAZAMQ010000014.1 coordinate 8,953, forward strand.
CGAGACGGAGAGGAACGAGAGGTATCCGTTGACTCCATAGAGATAGGAGACATGATGCTGGTACGACCGGGAGGGAAGATCCCTACCGACGGAGTGGTCATGGGCGGTGATAGTTACGTTGACGAATCTGTCGCAACGGGAGAATCCATGCCTGTACACAAGAAGAAGGGAGACGACGTCATCGGAGCTACTATCAACGAGCAGGGGACATTAAAGGTAAAGGCGACCAAGATAGGAAAAGATACTTTCCTGTCGCAGGTCATCAATATGGTGGAGGAGGCCCAGGGCTCCAGAGTACCCATACAAGCCTATGCCGATAAGGTAACATCCTATTTCGTACCGGCGATAATCGCGATAGCGATCTCGGCGTTCGTGCTCTGGATGGTATTGCCAGCCGAATTCCTGTCGATAGTCGTATGGGCAGAGCCGTATCTGCCGTGGGTAAACCCGGAATTGACAGTACTCTCCCTGGCGATATACGCAGCCGTAGCCACCTTGGTCATCGCTTGTCCGTGCGCTCTCGGACTGGCTACACCGACTGCTCTGATGGTAGGCAGCGGTAAAGGAGCAGAGAACGGTGTGTTGATACGTAGGGGTGAGGCAATACAGCTCATGAAGGACATAGACACCATCGTTCTTGACAAGACCGGAACTATAACCAAGGGAGAGCCGGGAATGACGGATGTGATAGGCGGTGAAAGTATGCTCGCCTACGCCGCTTCGGCGGAAACCCGGTCGGAGCATGCCCTGGGTGAAGCGATGGTCAAAGAGGCAAAACGGCGTGGAATCACACTAAAAGAACCCGATGATTTCCGATCAGTCACGGGAAAAGGCATATCTGCAAAGGTAGAGAACAAAAAAGTACTGGTCGGCACCAAAGAATTGATGAAAGAACAAGGTATAAAACCACGATATAAGAAGGAATTCGAAAAACTACAGGGCGAAGCCAAGACCGCGGTTTTCGTTGCCATAGACGGCGAGATCCAGGGAGTGATAGGTATAGCCGATAAGCTGAAGGAAGATTCCAAGGAGGCCATCGCAAAACTAAAAAAACTGGGACTAAGGCCGGTGATGCTGACCGGAGATAATCAACGAACGGCCGAGGCTATCGCCAAGGAGGTGGGGATACGGGATATCTTAGCGGAAGTGATGCCTGACCGGAAGGTAACCGAAATAAAACGGCTGCAGCAACAGGGCCATAAGGTGGCAATGGTGGGCGACGGTATAAACGACGCACCCGCTCTGGAACAGGCAGACGTAGGGATCGCCATCGGCACAGGCACGGATATCGCCATAGAGAGCGGAGATATCGTCCTGGTCAAAGGCGACCTCACAGCAGTGGTAAAAGCGGTCAAACTATCCAAAGCTACATTCAAAAAGATCAAGCAGAACCTTGTTTGGGCCTTTTTCTACAACGTTGTAGCCATACCCATAGCCTTCGTGGGACTACTGCATCCGCTCATCGGTATGGCCGCCATGTCGTTCTCCAGCATCAACGTGGTTACCAATTCAAACAGATTGAAAAAAGTGGACCTGAGTACGAAGGAGGCAAGATAGGATGGAATTATCAGAACTGATGTGGCACACAGCAGATATTCATCACGACGATATGGGCTGGTGGCCAATGATGGGAACTTGGGGATGGTTCTGGATGTTCGTTTGGATCGCAGTGTTCCTGGTGATCGGCATATCGGTTTACAGAGATGCTGAGAAGAGGGGTATGAATGGTTTACTGTGGTTGATACTGGTGATCCTGCCTATGATCGGTCTGTTATTTCTGTTGATATACCTGGTGGTAAGGGAAGAACACACCACGGAGAAATGGTCCGGAGATAAGAGCCCTGAGAGGATCCTTGATGAACGGTATGCTAAAGGGGAGATCACCTCGGAAGAGTACAGCAAGATGAAAAAGAAGTTGAGGATATGAATAGATTCGGGATCAACAACCTATCCCGGAGGACAAACCAGATAGTATTGATATTGTTCATCTTCGCTTTATTTTACACGATGAGCATCTTCATCGCACCTATGACCCTGTAGCCCGTCACCGTTTCCGATCTTGACGGAGCCGCCAATCACGTCGATTACGCAGAAGAATGGGACTATCTACCGCTGTATCACCGGGCGATATACTACTTCGGCGATCTGAACTGCCATCAAAGATATTATCGTTCGTATTATATACACGGAAACCGGATGCCCGTTGACGCAAGATTGACCGGCATCTCCTTGGGCCTGACCTTGGGATTCGCATCGATGACGTTTAAAACGGGAAATGAAGACTTCAAGCGAACTATCCTTGATCTCTTCGGTTTGGATAATAAAATGCCCCGGAAAAAACAATGGATCATTATGATATTATTCGGAGCTCTGCTCGCGTTACCACTCATCCTTGACGGCAGCATACAGATGGCTACCGGTTACGAAAGTTTTAATCTTCTCCGGACATTCACCGGACTGGTCTTCGGGTTCGAACTCGCTGTTTTTTTCTCTTCGATCATACTCTCCGCAACTACGTATCCGAAGGAAGGATGATCGACCGTTATAAAAAACCACGTGTGGTCTGAATTCCATGTGTTGACCTCATCCGTCGCACCATCACATCTAAACGAACTTGACATCATCCATGCCTTCGAAGTGCGGGTCGCTGGTGACAAGAGTGGCTTCAGCGTGTTCAGCGGTCGCCAGGATCACCGCATCGGCCATGGGGATATTTTCTTTAAGACTTATCTCTGCTGCTGCGATCGCTATGTGATCTGTGAGGTCTATGACCTTGGTGGTATATTTGATATGAGCTACGGCACGCATTGCAAGCTCTTCACTGTACAAAGATCTTATCCGTTTGTAAACTTCGTATAGGATGATGGTGGATGTACTGTACCTATCGGGTGAAGCATTTTCGATGTATCGTGAATATTCCTCTGCCTTTTCCCCTTCGGCAAAGTACTCTATCCATCCCCACGAGTCTACAAGGATACGCTCGGTTTCATGTGAATCTGTCTTCTTCATCTCGTATCCCCTCGGGCGATATCTTACTGAATCTTCCACGCAGCTTTTCAATGCTCCCGATCCGTATCAGGTGTATTACCCCGTCCTTCTCCAGCATCACCACTTTCTCCCCGGGTCGGATATCCAGTTCTTTCCGTATGGATGCAGGTATAACGACCTGGTACTTTGGTGAAACGGTTACAGTATCCATCATGTTATCGTATTACATTACGGTCATCGAACTATATATAGTTTTTCAAAAGAGTCCGATACACACTGGATACATCTCTGTATCCTTTTCGGGAGAATTTTGACCCTATATATCCCCTGTTATCCCTCCGGTCTACGGAACACTAGAAATCCCAGTTCACAATTTGTATGCACATGATCGATATGAACACTTCGCGGAAATATGAAGTGAAAGGTGAACTGTATATTGACAATCGTTTTAGTGCGTTAGCACCGAAGGAGTTTCCTGAAGCCCGTGCCATCTATGTTATTTTGTATGGTTTGATACCATAGATTTTTATGCTCAGAACAGAATTATCGATCTCTTGTATTTTTTCAGTCGATATTTTTAAATTCTCGATAATTGTCTTTGCAGCGGGATCATTAGCCACGATCGGGAAAGATGTTTCACCGATTATATTAACTTCTTGAAATCCTGCGGCTTTTATGGTTTCTATATATTCGTCCTTCATCGCCGCTCCAGAGATACAACCGATATATGCCTCAATGGAATTTTTTATGAAGTTCGGAAGTTCTTTTAACAAAACCATATCCGATATCATAAGCCGACCGCCTGGCTTTAGTACTCTAAAAGCTTCTTTGAAGATTCTCTTTTTATCAGGCGAGAGATTTATAACACAATTTGAAATGACCACATCAACAGAATTATCCGCAGCGGGTAGATTTTCAATTTCTCCGAACCTGAACTCCACATTTTTATAGCCGCCTTTCTCGGCGTTTTCCCTTGCCTTCTCAACCATCTCTGGTGTCATATCCACACCGATAATATGTCCATCCTTACCAACTTTGTTAGCTGCAAGGAAGCAATCAAATCCTGCACCTGAGCCGAGGTCAAGAACGGTTTCTCCTTCTTTTATAGCGGCTATAGCAACAGGATTCCCGCACCCGAGACCTAGATTTGAACCCTCCGGAACGGATTTGAGTTCTTCATCCTTATATCCTATCTTCTTGCTGATATCCTGTGTCAAATCAGTGCATCCGCAGGACGATTTCCCGGAACCACAACAGGAACTCTCTTGTTTGGCTATTTTAGCATATTTTTCTCTTACAACTTTTTGTATTTCTTTCATATCTAATTTACCCCCTGTAGCATCTCCTTCATTAAAGGACCCAACATATCCTTTACTAGCTCTGTGAGATCTTCGACTTTGATCAAAGAAATGCAGTATATATCCTCATCTTTTTCCCAACTTATGATAGCTAGTTTATCTCCCGCACGAATTTTAGCTTTGTCTCTTATCTCCTTAGGAAGAACCGTCTGACCCCTATCATCTACGCTGATCACTGATTCAACTTTACAGCAGCCGATCGTCTTGCTTGCAGATGTGCAGCAGGATTCATTTTTACCCTTTTTGGTCATTTTTGTTGCCTCATCAAGCAATAATTATCAGAGTATTTATACTTATCTGATAAATCAGAATATACGGAATAATACATGATCAGATAGAGCTTGTCATGATTCCGATGTTATATCTTGCATAGTACTATGGAAGAAAACACACCGAATTCATTCCAGACAATATTTATGATGTCGGGCGTTATTCTTAATATTTGGAGAAGGAAACAGGTCTGAGCATGAAGAGGAAGTCCTTATTCAGGGGCTTCGACGCTCACCCCTCCGAATTTCATCATCAAAGGTCGCATGAAAAAGGGGATATTTCATCCGTACCTTCCTTCTTTAAAAACTTGCATGGTATGCACATGGAGATATCTTCTCCATCGATATCTCCTGAAGCTACGCCCTTGGCGATCTCCTCCACAAATTGCATTACTTCGGGATTCTCCTCGATGATAGACGGTTTTCCTCCTCTGGTATGAGTAACATATTGGCTTACGGCGGATTGGGTGATACCCAGTTTTTTGGCTATTTCGACTTGTTTCATGTCGTATCCCCGAAACAACAATCTAACGATCTCTGACCGAATGGAAGGGAGAATAGCTTGTACCAACGATTCACAAGGTGGCTTGAAGGACATGGTCAGTAAAGAGGGTGTAGAAATATTTAAGTATAACGGTGTAATATCACGGCGTGATATCATGAATATATACGCAAACATCCTCGAACTCATCGGAAACAGCCCTCTGGTTCGCCTTGATAAGGTGACGGAGGGGATAGAAGCAACGATAGTTGCCAAACTGGAATACCTCAATCCGGGGGGCAGTGTGAAGGACAGGATAGGACCTGTCATGATAGAAAGTGCGGAAAAAAAAGGACTGTTGAAGCCCGGTGGCACCATAGTCGAACCAACATCGGGAAACACAGGAGTCGGGCTTGCTCTAGCGGCCATCAAAAAGGGCTATCGGATGATATTCACCATGCCGGACAAGATGAGCCGGGAGAAGGAAGAGCTTTTGAAAGCCCTTGGTGCAGAGGTCATAAGGGCACCCACCGACGTACCCCCGGATGATCCCAGGAGCTATTACAGCGTTGCAAAGCGGCTTGTGGAAGAGAACGAGAACGCGTTTTCTCCCAATCAGTACTTCAATGAGGACAATCCACGGGCGCATTACGAGACCACCGGACCGGAGATATGGCGTGACACCGATGGAAAGATAACTCATTTCGTGGCGGGTATCGGTACCGGTGGGACGATGACCGGTGTCGCCGGGTATCTCAAGGAACAGAAAAAAGATGTTGTCATCGTAGGAGTCGATCCCGAAGGTTCACTCTACCATCATGAATTCTACGGAACAAGGGGAGATGTGCACACGTACCATATCGAAGGGATAGGCGAGGATTTCATGCCGGAAACCGTTGATCTGGGTCTGATAGATCGGATAGTAAAGGTGACCGACAGGGAAGGATATATCATGGCTCGGAGGCTGATAAAGGAGGAAGGCATCCTCTGCGGTTCCTCGTCCGGCGCGGCAGTTGCAGGTGCCTTGAAGATGGGAGAGGATCTGAAGGACGATGATCTGGTCGTGGTATTGATACCCGACACCGTTCGGAATTACTACAGTACATTACTCAACAGTTCATGGCTTGAAGAAAAGGGGCTAATGGATGGCGGTAAGGAAAAGATTTATGATGGAGTGGAGTGAAAAACCGAAAAGAAGTGATCGATATGAAATTCGAAACAAAAGCGGTACATGCGGGTGAAGAGCCCGAAAGAACGATGCACGGGGATGTGGTATCACCCATACACCTTTCCACTACCTTTGCCAAATCATCGGTGGATGAGATGGACGAAGGGTTCGTTTACTCCCGTACATCCAATCCCACAAGGGACAACCTGGAGAGAAAGCTCGCAGCCATCGAGAAGGCCGAACATGCCCTGGCCTTCAGTTCCGGCTCCGCAGCACAGACATCGCTGATGCTGGCACTGTTGAAGAAGGGAGACCATATAGTCGCCTTCGATGACCTCTACGGAGGGACCAAAAGAATATTTCGTCAGGTGATGTCGGATTTCGGCGTTAGGTCGTCATATGTGGATGCAAGGAGTCCGGATAATATAGAGGCCGCTATAGGAGATGGCACCAGGATGGTTTGGTTGGAGAGTCCTACCAATCCCTTGTTGAGGTTGGCAGATATCGCTGCGATAGCGGAAATATGCGATGAATACGGTATAATATTGGTCGTGGATAACACCTTCATGAGTCCGTATCTCCAGAATCCATTGGAGATGGGTGCACACATTGTCTTGCACAGTACCACAAAGTATCTCAGTGGTCATTCCGACAGTCTGGGCGGTGCGCTATTGACCAACAGGGACGATATACATGAAAAACTCGCTTTCCATCAGAACGCGGTCGGTGCGGTGCTGTCGCCCTTCGATTCGTGGTTGGTCATGAGGGGGATCAAAACGCTGGGCGTAAGGATGGAGCGACATCAAGAGAACGCATATACACTGGCCAAATGGCTGGAGGGACATCCCCGTGTGGAACGGGTGGTATATCTGGGATCGTCCTCACACCCGCAGTACGAACTGTCAAAAAAGCAGATGACGGGAGCCGGTGGAATGTTCACCTTCGAACTGGACAGCACGGTTGAGAAAACAAAAAAATTCGTTGAATCTTTGAAGATATTTGCCCTAGCCGAAAGTCTCGGCGGAGTGGAAAGTCTTATAGAGATACCATCTCTGATGACACACTCGGCGGTACCCCCTGAAGACAGGAGGGATATACCGGATACTCTGATCCGGGTGTCCGTGGGGATCGAGAACATAAGTGATCTGAGGGCTGATCTGGAGAGAGGGTTCAAGGCGATATGATATGATCGTTGAAAACATCTTCGTCACAGGCCCGTTCCGGAAGTAGTCAATGAAGACCTCACAGCGAAGGTAAAAGCGGTCAAATTTTCCAATATTCTACAACGTCGTAGCCATACCCATAGCCTTCGTGGGACTACTGCATCCGCTCATCGGTATGGCCGCCATGTCGTTCTCCAGCATCAACGTGGTTACCAATTCAAATTGATGAGCAAAACCAAAGTTTTGCGAATAGAAGGAATTTGCCAAAATTCCTACGTATTGAAAAAAGTGGACCTGGAAGAATGATATCCTAAAGGAACTTGACATCATCCATGAGACGACGGTCGTCTTCATCTCGTATCCCGTCGGATGATCTCTTGCTGGATATTCCACGCAGCTTTTCATACGGTAAAGGTACAAATTATAAAGGGGTCTTGGATGAGTATCCCGGCGAGAAGATCGGAAAAGGTGCGATATTGATAGAAAGGGAGGGGGCAAAAAAGGTGATAGATGCCTGTAAAGATATCGGTGTCGAATACGAAGAAAGAAAGGTCTGGCTATGAGCTCTTTGAACAGATCAGATGGATTGCCAACAGGACTTCAACCCTGAGCGATCCTGGCGATATCATCCAGGGTGAGAACGTTACTTCCCTCGGCACTCTTGCAGGCTATCATGTAATGTTCGCGTCGCTCGTCCTTCTGCCATGCGACCCTTTCAGCCTTTCCTTTCAATTTCAGCAAGATCCTTTCGATCTCCCCTTGACCTGGATCCGACCATTTACATTCCACGAACATGATATCCTTCGTAGAGTCGTTCAAAGCTATCAGATCTATCTCCTGATCACCCGCCCACCACGGCCCGATGTTGTGGAAAACGAAAGGTGTATCTTCCATGGCGATAAGGGCATGTAATACGATATCTTCGAAACATCTACCCATGTAAGTATCGAATTCGTTCTGAAATTCATCCCTCAGACCTTCATACATCCCCATCTCCAGCTGGGAGGAGCGAGGGAAGATGAAACGGAAGTAGAATTTGAAGAATGGATCCCGGATAAAGTACCGTCCACGACGGGTTTTTTCGGGATGTTTCTCCGTCACCGGTATCCTTTTTTCTACCAGGTCGAGCTTCATGAGCAGTTCAAGGTATCTATTTATCGAGGTCCTGGGTATATCCACGAAATTTGCTATCTCATTCGGCGTGGTCTTTCCAAACGAAAGGGCCTTCAGTATGGAGAAATAGAGTCTGGGCTCCCGTACCTCGGACTTCAAAAGCAGCTCCGGTTCTCCGTATAGCATGCTTCCGGGGTCTGCGATATTGTGGATTATATTATCCAGTAATTTTTTACCGCTGTCCATCTTGAGCAAGTACTCTGGAGTGCCACCTACGGTTGAATACAATCTCATATACTCTTCCCACCCCATCTTCGGGAAAAACCCCTTCGCATGCAAAGATCCCATGGGTGATAACTTGTACTGACCTGTTCTTCTTCCGTAGAGCGGACTCTTGCTCCCCAGCACCCGCGATTCCATCGCACTGACCGTAGAGCCGCACAGTATCAGACTGACTCCTTTCAAGTTCCCGCTGTCCCATTCCCTCTGTATAATGGAAGGAATACTCTCGTTCGCATCGCAGAGATAAGGAAATTCATCTATCACCAAAAGTATATGTCCTTCTTTTTTGCCTTCGATATATTTTATCATATCCTTGAAGGATCCGAAAGTTACACCGGGAAGGGCCAGTTCATGGAAAAAATCTGCCAGTACGGTCGAGAAATTCTGCAATATCCCTTTCTCGGTCTCCTTGGTCGCCATCAAGTATATGGCTCTTTTGTCCTTGGCGAATTCATGCAGCAGGGCGGTTTTTCCTACACGTCTCCTCCCCCAGAGCACATAGATACCTTCCGAGTTTTCCCAGAAATCTTCGAGTCTATCCAATTCGGCAACGCGGTTCACGAATTGTATGCACATAAGTAGTATGTACACGAACATACTATTTATACCTTTGCTTTTTTCTAACGATGTCTATTTTGCTCTCTACAAGCTCTCTATCGATCATGCCAGTATCCTCTCTTTTCTCATCTTATCGTATATATCCGTCATATACATCCGTTTCGAACCCGACCCTCTTTTTTTCATCACGTAGGAATGAAGAAGGTGGACCTGGAAGAGTGATATACTGAAGGAACTTGACATCATCCATGAGGCGGCTGTCGTCTTCATCACGTATCCCGTCGGATGATATCTTGCTGGATCTTCAACGCAGCTTTTTGATGCTCCCGACCCGTATCAGGTGTATTACCCCATCCTTCTCCAGCACCATCATCTTACCCCCTAGTCGGATATCAAGTTCTTTCCGTATGGATGCAGGTATAACGGCCTGGTACTTTGGTGAAACGGTTACAGATATCAGTTCGTCCCCTATTCTTCCATGTATCGGTAGATCTTTTCTATGAATAGATGGATGTCTGACAGATCTTCTTTTATTATGCAAAACAATCTGGTTTCGTCTATGACCCCATAGCGGTGAACCAGCAAATTTCTGAATCTGGCCATGTCTGCGAGTCGGTCTTTTAAATCTTCATCGATCACATTATAATCATAAAGACGTTCAAACATTTCAGCGTAAGTTTCAGCCCTTTCCCATCCATTACCAGATATCATGTGATTGGCGATATCCAGAATAACTTCGATGACCTCCTGTAATGAATGTTTGGTGGCTTGCTTTTTTTCAAAAGACTTTAAAAAATCTTCCTTATCCATCGCTTTTACTTCATCGAGGTATTCCATGTTTTTCATAACGATGTCTATTTTGCTCTCTACAAGCTCTCTATCGATCATGCCAGTATCCTCTCTTTTCTCATCTTATCGTATATATCAAGGTAGTACTTGATATCAAGATATCTGTCATATACATCCGTTTCGAACTCAACCCTCTTTTTTTCGTCTTTGCAAAACAGTAGTTGGCCGTTTTTCAATACCTGATGTAGAAATACGATGTTTCTTCCGTTCAAAACTCTTACATCCACTTCGCGATGAAGTTTCTCTTCTAGTTTTCCCGCTGTTCTTTCCGGAAAATATTTTTCATGCCTTCCTTCCTTTACATATATCCCTATATCTATATCGCTGCTTTCGTTTTCCTGGGAACGTGCGTAGGAACCGTAGAGATATGCGAACAAGATGTTTTCCGTATCCATCAATATAGAAGCGATCTGCTCTTTCATGATATCCAAGTCCCGAACATTATCCTTCACAGCCATAACAAGACCAAGTATAACTAAACTACATATAAAACCTTTGTTGAACCAATCGCATCTTTTATATCTAAGACGTGCATAGGCAAAAGCATGTCAAAGATATTGGGCGATTCCCTCCCCGAAGACGTGTTTTGGTTATTGAGATCAAAGGTACCCACTGTAGTGGTAGCTACCGTCTCTAGAGATGGAAGACCGAATACAACACCCATTCACCTCATCTATGCCAAGGACCACAAGAGTATCCTTATGGCGATAGCTCGGCGGCATCAGGCGAGAGCTAATATTAAAAAAACCGGTTTGGTAATGTTGTGCTTGTGCGAAGAAGGGGATGTAAACGTATCGATAAGTGGAAAGGCTAAGGTTTTAAAAGAACATCTAGACAGCAGCCGTGAGATGAGCTTGGTCCAACTCGATGTTGAAGAGATAAAAGACGATTCTACACATTCCGAAACCATCAGTGGGATACGATATCACTGCGTTTCAAAAAAGGGAGAGGATTTCATCCGAAATGTTTTCGCCGAGTTGGAAGAATACAGCTCATGAGCTCTAAAAACCTTAAAGTCTTCCGATACATTTTTATGTGCCTTCATATATGTGCCTAAGGAAGTGAAGCAGTATGATCGGAGACTTTTTCAAAAAGAAAACCTCCAAGAAACTTAGGGGCGAACGCCTCGGGTCAGAGGAGTATATCGACCTTGCAGAGTTGGTAGAAGATAAAGGCATTGAAGTAGAAGCTGATGTACTTATCAAGGTAGCTGAGATACACCGTTATGAAGACATACGGAACGTTACCGATATAGTATATGACGGACATGTCCTTTTAGTGGACGTTGAGGATATAGCCGGTAATAAAGAGGCACTTACAAGGGTACACAGCGAACTCAAAGCCGTAGCTAGTGATATCAGTGGTGATGTAGCAGGTGTCGGACAGAACATGATAGTAGTGACACCTGCGGGAATCGGGATAGATAGGAAGAAGATCAGACCTTATTGAAGGTAAAATACCTTTTACTTCCATCTTTCGGATATTATCCTAGCGATCTGGAACTTACCCTGACTGTGAAGTAATGCATAGTAGTTTTTGGTATGGTCAACCTGCCTCATCTTGACACACCTTATCCATAATTGGATCTCAGTGTCGCTTATGTGCATGTACTTAAGACGTATGATGCCGTCAGATAGGAAATCTTCTCGGGTTCTACCATGAAGTTCTTCAATATCTTCTGTTATAAGGAGTACTGTAATCCCCAAACGTTTCAAGAAACCAAAGAAGCTGAAAAGGTCCTTCCGGGGATTATCGAACTCCATCAACGAATACAGGGCGGACATTGAATCCAAGACCACTATGTTGTACCCCTCTTCGACACGTCGGCGTATGTACTTCTCCAATATGTTCATCCAGTTCTTTGCCTTATCCGCATCTTTTTGTTCCAATCTTATCTTTGCCACATCGGCCATCAACAGATTCCGTTCGTCCCATTTTTTTATCCCCAAGCCCTTAGCCGTCGCCTCAAGGCTCTCCTTTGATTCTTCAAAGGACAAATACAATCCTTTTTTATCCCCTTCATCAACGTTATTAGACAGGAGGTTAAGTGCCAAGCTGGATTTGTAGGTACCTGGACCCCCGCATATCAGTACGATATGCTTTTCGGGTATACCCCCTTTCAATAATTTGTCAAAACCTTGTATGTAGGTCCTTACCCGTTTCCTAATGACCATAAATACTAGTAAAATTTAACACACTATAAATCTATTGAGTATATTTGAAGGATTTTTCAAAACGAAGACCCATTTTAGCGGGTTCAAGAACGAAAGGTATTCCGTCTCTCTTGAATATGACTTCGGATACCTTATCCGGATCATCGGTGACCGCGATCATCGAACCCCCGCCTCCAGCCCCTGTGAGCTTAGCACCGTATGAATATTTTCCGGATGCTTTGACCAAGGAATCCAGCTTTGGATGGCTTACACCGAGTATCTTCAGCAGCTTATGATTCTGGTTCATGAGTTCTCCCACCTGCTCAAGATCTCCCTTTTCCAGTGCCGAGCATCCGGCTTCAACTATCTCACCTATCTCTTCCACTACATCCCGTGCAAAGGTGTTACGTTCATAGAAGTTACGTACCTTATCCACAAGGGGAGGGGTTGGAGCATGGACTCCGGTATATCCCACGACGATGTTCATGTTTGGAACGGCTCCCTCGTGAATATTCCAAAATGTTCCTTCTCTTTCTATGTGCCAGAGAAAATTCTTCATCTTCCGGTTGGAAAGGATAACAGCGCCCCCGTGAATTGAAGTAGAGGTGTCGATGGGACTTGCGGAACCCTGAACACGGCACTCGATACCGAATCCCTGCTTAGCCATGATTTCTTCAGAAGGTATTTCGCCGCTGAAGCCTTGAAGGGCGCCGAGTGTGGCTATGGTTACCGCGGCTGAAGAGCCCAGACCAGCACCACTGTGGATGTGGCTGGACGTTTTGATACGTAGAGGTCCTTCTATTCCTACCTCCTTTATGGCTTCCGCAATATACCCGTGATGGACATCATCGATAGGGTAGCCGTTGACCTCCGTTATACTGCGATTATTTTCTTCCACTCGACAATACAACCTGCGGTCCACTGCAACAGCGATGGCGGGCTTCCCGTATACCACCGCATGTTCTCCAAAAAGTATTACCTTTCCGGGCGCGGAACACGTTACCATGATGATGGAGATATAGAATAATACTTAAGATTATTCCATTAGAGGTAACTGTAATCCTCTGCCATCTTCCTCAGACGTTTTACACGTTCCTCCATAGGAGGATGTGTAGAGAACATTTTAACAAAAGAACTCCCGGCAAATGGATTGACGATGAATAGAGATGATGTTGCCGGGCTTCCTCCTTTTAGGGGTTTTTTCTTGCTCTGGTAATGTAGTGTTTCAAGAGCGTCCGCGAGTGCACCCGGATTTTTACTTATCTTTGCGCCCTCTTCATCTGCATAAAATTCACGCTTACGTGAGATGGCCATCTTGATCAACATGGCTCCGATAGGGGCCAGCACCATAACGACCAGGAAAATGGGGTTAATCCGTCTTCTGCTGAAGAACATTTGAAACCATACCATCCTTGCCATGAAGGCAATGGCTCCGGCCAAAGTCGCGGCAACGCTCATCACCAGCATATCACGGTTCTTTACATGGGCCACCTCATGGGCTATCACACCTTTAAGTTCGTCATCGTTGAGCATGGCGAGTAATCCCTGAGTAGCTGCAACCACGGCATGTTCTTTATTCCTCCCGGTTGCGAAGGCGTTGGGTGCGTCCATGGGCACAATGGCCACCTTGGGCATGGGTATATCGGCATCAAAGGCTATTCTCTTTACTATATTATACAATCTCGGATTATCATGCTCCTCTATCATCCGTGCCTTGTACATTTTAAGAATTAGTTTGTCGCTGTAGAAATAGGCTATAAGATTCATAATCGCAGCGATCATAAGGAAGATCAGGGTTCCTAGTATCCAGTTACCAATGAAGAACCCACCTATCAGATACCCTATACCTACGAACAGTAGTATCATGAAGGTGAACAGACCCAATGTTCTGCCTGTATTTCTCATGTTTTACAATTTTATGTTGTGGTTAATAAAGATTGCGTTCACGTGGAGAGAATAGACAATAAATTTCTTTATTATTTTCGATGGGCCTAGTTGTGTTGATTTCTGTTATATCCGCTGACCTTATTGTAATCTTGTATAGTTGTATCATGACTGCAACAATTACCCATCAAAGAGATCCGCGGTATCTCCTCCTTGGAACCCAAAGAAGTTTCATCACCTTCTTCACGAAAAATTCCAGTTATGATCAGTAACGTTATTCCTAAGGCCATCATGATTATGTAGGATAAAAAGTATATCTTGGCCATTCGGCTGACCACGCCTCCGATGATCAATAGAGCTCCTAAAATTGTGCACCATTTATCCAAGTTCATCTTCTTGACCCCATGATGATCAACATAAACAATCATTGAGTTATATTTATAGTTTTAGTCGAAGTTACTTTATTTCTGATCTGAATACTGGTTAAGATGTGTGTTTTTTAATTGTGTGTCTATAAAATGTATCTGTCCTTCGAGTAGGCATATGATAATTGAAGATACACAATCATCAAAAAGCAATAATAGCTCGGAAGACATACAGGGTTATCGGATCCAATGATAAATAAGCAGATAGAATTGAAAACAGATAAGACGCTCAGTATAGAACAACTATATCGGCGCATAAAAGACTATGACCTGGTACTCACTGTTGATGCCCCTTTAGCTGATGCATTGAACGCACGACTCGAGCGACCGAGACTTGGTTGGGCATTTTGCCACCACACCCAGGAGATTAGCACTTTCCAGTGTGAGTGGTGAACATAAGATCGCCGATAAGCGGGAACTGTTTTTGAAGATAATCAACGAAACGGAGATTAACTGGAAGCACGCGGCGTACCTTCTGCAGAACATAATAAGCTGCTGGAGAGAGACAGGAGACAGTAAAGGCATATTGGAGTACGATAGATTCGACAAGGAGGAAACCGAAGAGCTGATCAGAATATTATCAGAGGGTATCAACCTTTACAACGTATTGTCAAGATACAAGGTACCCGAAGATAAGTCTCTTGCGGTAATAGCACCGCACCAGTTCTCCCGGTTGGACAAAAAGATATTGCCGGATGAGCACGACACCATAGAGGTTTTTACCGACGAAGAACATAGTTTACCTGAGTTCAAGATATTTAACTCTGCAACTGAGATAGTAGAGGCTGTTATCAAGAACACAGACGACCCAAAGGATGTTGCTGTGGTCATGGGGAAAAAGTCGCAATACAGACATCTGATCGAATCCGCCTTTAGAACCAGCAATATTCCATACATGGTGAGTACGGATTTCAAAGAAAGCGACGACCTTAGGAGCTATCTTAAACTATTGAGATATGGACTCTTCGGTAGAGGTTTAATTCAACGAGACGTTAAGCCGTTACTTCACCATTTCGATATACCTACTGCGATTGAACAGGACGAGTACTACATCCACAGCATCGACGATCTAGCCGATTTCAGAAAACTACTGAACAGCATACCGAAACTAAGCTTCAAAGAGATTGTGGAGGATTTCGAAAGAATTTCTGGGCGTGAACAACCCGACCTGAAAGAACACCTTGAATATTTGGATCTGACAGACGAGCAGATAACCAAGGAGAACCTGAATTCCCTCGAGTATTATATTGAATCGTTCGATATAACAGTGGATGATGCAAAAAGGGGAGTCCTCATAGCATCGCCGAAGTCCTCGGCCTTTATCGATCGTTCAATGATATTCTACCTAGGGATGGACACATCCTGGACATCTGATACACCGACTAACCCGTGGACGAAAAAAAGGTAGAAAAATTCAACGATTTTAAACATTCTTTTCTCAAAACCGACATAAAAACCACCGCAAAACCCTTCGCCAAAGAAAAGGTCGATATCCAACGAAGGGAAACGAAGCTGCTGAGCAAATCGGCACTAAACGTCCTTGCGTACTGCCCTAAAAATCATTTTTACAACAAACTCGTGGACGGTCCCGATAAGGTATATTTTAAGAAAGGGCACATACTGCATCATTTTGCCGAATTCTACATCAATCATCCCAACTTTGTGGATTCACATAAAGAAGATATCTTCGTTGAACTCATGCTGGAGGAGATATTACCGTATATCGACAGCCTGACGGTCCCCGCCTGGGACACGCAATTCAGAGTGGGAAAAGACGATTTTATAGTCGATACCGTTAGAGGGCACTCACCCATCAAATATACCCCCATTCGTTGATTGATTCCACCCCCTTCTCAGGAGAGATAGGTAAAGATTACGGGAATAAGGTACATAACTTCGCCGAACGCTACGTCAAATACGGAGATGTTGAACCGGAGAACGTTGACGAAGAGAACATAAAAAACTTCATCGATGGTTTAGAAGGTAAACTGTTGGCGGAAGAGATGTGTTTACTGCCCATAGAAAGGGGCGGAAGAAAAATACTGTTCCAGGGGGTCATCGACCTGCTCGATATGCTTGATAATAAAATAAACATAGTGGATTACAAGACAGATAGGTCAAAGGACGCCCTCCAAGAATATTTCAAACAGCTCAGTATCTACTCAGTATCTACTATCATACCGTCAAAGGCATGTACCCTGAGAAAGAAGTAAAACCGTATGTATTCTACACCGAGGAGGGAGAGCTGATACCGGTTAAATTAAAAACTATTGAAGGGCTGATTCATGTCCTTAACTCCAAAGGATAGAAACACACATACAAATAATCCTCCGCTTGGAGACAGATAAGATATAAACATATAAATATGATGCCGTTCTTAGTTAGAGAGAAATGAAAGATACAGCAGCTATTGACGTGGTCAAGAATGGCAAGAAATACACCATAAAATGGTTGGAGGGAAAGAAAGTCATCCAAGGATTGAACGACAAAACGAGAGATATTGTAGATCGCTCTGAGATTGCGGTACTGAACTCCTCCAATGAAAGATTGGTGCACACAACGGTGATAAGGAACGGTCTCACACCGATCATCGAGATAATCGGTTTACTGATTCGTGAGGATTCTGTCCAGGTATACGGTCTGGAAGAGACCAATGAAAAGTACCTGCCCTTTCTTCACAACAAGAAGTATGTGAAGATGAAAAGCAATATGATCTACAGAGGTAAAAGATTGAATAGATACTACGATGATAGAAAAAAATATGACGACGAACAACAGCTTGTGTACTCCATATTAGCGGACATATTGAAGGAAGGTTACATACACATGAGAGAACCTTTGTTTAATCATGCAACAGCTTTTTTAACCATAGCAAACGCCAACCTATTCCCATCGTACATAAAGGACGAACGCATATATTTCAAAATAGATGATTTTCGAGTTTTGGAAAAAATCCTTTGCGATAGGATACCGCTGCGACCAAGAATTAAAATGTTCAATCTTCTCTTCGAATTAGAGGAAGTAGGGATCTTTGAAGTAGAAGACGGCCTTTACGTGGCTAACGAAGATGTTTGGAAATCGTATCGTGCTGAGATGAGCGCGTGAATCCTTCATGTGGGAGAATGAGTTAACTGCTGTGTAGCTAAGCATCGGCTTGATTTAATAGCTATAACTTTACCGAGAGGAACGGCGTTGTACCCGCACATTTTAGTTTCGTGGGAAACTATTAAATATGATAGTTTCATGGGAAACTTGTTCGATGACCAAGGATAGTACGGAAGAGTATAGTTACAGTGAGCCGAAACCCCAAGGGATACATCAAAAATTAAAGAGATATATGGGGAAGCCGAGTAAGGATGAGATTCTAGAAGGTAACATCCTTCTTGTGATGTTAAAATTGGGCTGGCCCATTATGGTGGCCACCTTCTTGAGGACGTTATACAATCTAGCGGACACTATATGGTTGGGTCGGTTACCCGGTGATGAAGCGGCATACTCCGTAGCAGCCTCAAGCCAGGCTTGGTCCGTAGTGCATATAATCATGGCTCTCGAGATCGGATTCGGTATCGCCGCACTAGCTTTGATATCTCAGTACACGGGCTCTAGAGATTACAAAAAGGCTTCGGAATATGCAGGTCAGTTGTATTTCACAGTGATAGTTCTTTCAGTGATACTTGGAGCGGTGGGTTATTTTTCTACACCATATCTTCTGGACTTGCTGACGGGAACGGGAGCCGATGCCGATGCACTCGCAAGCTACGGTACGGTATATCTGCAGATAACCTTCCTCGGGATGCCGTTCATGTTCCTTTTCTTCGCCTTCATGTTCATTATGAGGGGTTGGGGAGACAACATAACCCCGATGAAGATAGTTGCAGTAACTGCAACACTGAATTTGATAATAGACCCCGTCCTCATACTCGGCTCGGGATATGTTTTTAATATAGGTCCCTGGCGATTTGCCATACCCACTCTTTTTGGATATTCCATACCTAGCTTGGGGATAAAGGGAGCCGCCATCGCGACCATCGCGACCCGGGGGCTCGCTGCAGTTTATTCCTTCTATCTTATGTTCTCCGGTAAACTGGGAATATCCATCAAAACCTCCTACCTTCGCCCCGATTTTAAAAAAATCAAGAAGCTACTCAAAGTCGGAATCCCCGCCTCTTTCGGTAGGTTCGGTAGTTCCTTTGGATTCCTGATACTTTGGGCGATCATATATCGACTTCCTAATCCAGAGGTCGCAGGAGCTGCCTACGGCGCCGGAAGCAAGATACTCAATATCACATTTCTTGTAATGGGTGGCATCACCATGGCTATGGCCACAATGATCGGGCAAAGCCTGGGTGCCGACAATATTGAGAGGGGGGAAAGGGTAGCCCAGACCGGCCTGATCACGCTTACGGCTCTTATGTCGGTTATAGCGGTGGTGATATTCTTGGCGAGAAATTTACTCATCGGGTTTATAGTACCCAGTAACCCCGAAGTAATAAGTGCAGGGGGTGAATATCTACTGTTGTTCTCTTTATCCATGCCCTTCTTCGGTATATTCAGAGCCGTAACTAAGATTTTGGGTGGTTCAGGTCACACTGTCCAGCAGATGATACTGAATCTCACTAGGATATGGGGACTCAGGTTGACTTTGGTCTTCACACTCGCCATAATACTGGAGATGCACTCCCGGGGTGTGTGGATAGGTATGGCCTTAAGCAACGTGATTGCCGCCGGTATCGCCATGGTCCTGTATTTCATCGGATCGTGGAAAAAGAAGATCATCGAGGATAAAACTAAATCTGAAATTGATCTAGATGAAGAAAAAGGAGACGATTTATGATGTTTTCGGAGGCGAGATAGTATGAACGAAAAAATCGAGGAAGATACAATACATAAACTACACCAGATAGTACATAAAAAACTGATCAAATATATACGCTGGGAACTGGAACCCTACGATTTTAATCGAGGAGAGTTCCCCATGCTGTTCAAATTGATAAAAAAAGGAGATGGTAAAACACAGAAAGAGATTTGCAAGGGTCTTCATGTCTCTAAATCTACAACTTCTAAAATCATCCACCGTCTTGTTGATAAAGGTTACCTGAGGAGGGAACCAGATCCCGAGGATAAACGCGCGGTGAGGATTTACCTTACCGATAAGAAGGAAGAGGTAGAAGACCTCATAAAAGAGATAGATCGAAATGCTGAGAATAAGATGCTGAAAGGTTTCGAAGGAGAGGAAAAAAGGAAACTCCGAGACTATCTGAAAAGGATAATGGATAACCTCAAAGATTCGATTTGAAAAATTACAGCTACCGGAAGGATATCGAAACGATAATCCAAGCGAAGAAAGTTTAAAGTAGTAGATGTGCTTGAGAAAACATAACGAGGTTATTAGATGCTAGATGATAAAAAAGTAAAATATATGGTCTTGGCGGGGGTCACTGCGATATTGATAGCTGCTCCGTTGATCTATCTAACAATGGAGACATCGGATGAAGATAGGGTTGAAGCACTCATCGTGGTGGATGGAGAAGAGATGAGGCTTGAAGAGTTAAAGGGCATGGAGACCGTTTCTGGAGGTGCATCATTTCAAAATAGATTTGGAAATTGGAACGAAAAGGCCGATTACGAGGGTGTTCCGCTCAGCAGTCTGGTTCCTGATATGGAGAGGAGTGAGATGCTGGAGGTAATCGCCTCCGACGGATATTCACAGAAATTTTCCTACGGTCAGATATTTCCATGCGAGACCAACAAAAAGATACAAGGAGATATAATACTGGCATACAGATATAACGGACAGGCTGTCCCTGATTGGGAGGGCGGGCCCATGATAGCGGTGCTGCCTCCCGATGCAGAATTCAGTAACGACGACCTTAACATGACTCGCTCCCTAGACTCACAGTTCAATCGACAGAACTCTGCAGGGTCGTTATGGGTCAAGAACGTTTATGAGATAAATGTAATCAGGGATGTTTACAGCGATACCGAGATTGGAATCACACTTGAAGGGACCACTGTACATGATTATTCTTTCGAAGAATTGAGGAACATGGAATCCATTGAGGGGGAAGGAACGAGGATAAGGTCAACAACGAGTATCAGTGGACCCAACACTTACAGGGGAGTTTATCTTACGGAACTCGTTTCCAACATCTACAGCGGACCGGAATATACCCTTGAGGTGGAGGCTAGAGACGGCTACACTATGACCTATCCTAGGGAGCATGTAGAGGGCAATGTACCTGTGTTAGACGAAGATTATAATGAAACAGATATTGAACCAGATTTCGAGGCCATACTCGCCTATGAAGAGGACGGCGAACAAGTACCGGATTGGGAAAGAGGACCCCGTATAGCCTTTTTGAACGACGAGGGTCATCTAAGCGAAGCAGGCCTATGGGCCAGAGAGGTCAGGTATATTAGGGTGTTACCGGAGCAAGCAGATTGGACACTCGAGTTGGTAAAAGGATCGGGAACCATCGATATAAGTAAGCAGTATTTTAAAAGCGCGGCTAGCTGTTATTACCACAGGGCTGAGTACGAGGATGATGATTATGCAGGAGTAACTCTATGGGAGTTGATAGCGGCAGTTGACGGAGGCGACCCGCAGGACGGCCATTGGTCACTGAACGAAACATTGGTGGATTGGGGATACGAAGTGGAGGTCATCGCAGAGGATGGTTACAGCTACACCTTCGATATATCCGATGTTGCCTTCAACGATACCATGATACTGGCGGACAGGATCGATGGTGAACCACTACCGGAGGAAGACGCACCCCTACGGCTGGTGGGCGAAGGTTTGTCTGGAGGACAGAGATTCAAGAATGTGGTTGAAATAAGACTCATCGGATTGGAATTATGATAAATAAAAAGCTAACTCTGTTGATAGCGATCGTAATCACGATCCCCCTATTCACCGTAGGGTGTACGGAAGAGCCGGACTACACCCTTGGTGTGTCGGGCGGTATAGTCCCTGAGGAATCCGATGATCAGATACGTATCCGCTCCATATCACCAAACACGGAGATAGTCGTACAGGGTTTCCAGGGTAACATAGAGGTCACGAACTGCCATCTCGATTCCGTGGTAGAGGGTGTAGATCAATATGAGGTTGATACGACCTTTATAACCATGGATATCGAGGATAAATCTGAAAGGATCATAACCATAGATACACCTGAAAAGGCGGAGTTCGAATTCGCAGTCATCGGGGATACCCAGGGTATGAATCACATATTCCAGGACGCCGTTGACGATATGGGAGACATAGAATTTCTGATACACACAGGAGATTTGACTCCGCACTCAAAGCAAGATCAATACGATGCGGTCATGGAGGTCATCGATAACGCTGGATTCCCGGTGTATACCACCATCGGAAACCACGACAATCGGTTCGACGGTACCGAGATATATGAAAGAGTACTTGCACCTACAGAGTATTCGTTCGTTTACTTGGACTACAACTTCATATTCCTGGACACATCCGAGCTTTCGTTGACTGAAGACCAGATAGACTGGATAGATTCTCGGGTTCAAGAAGACAAGCTGAACGTGATCGTAACCCATTCTCCATACTACGACCCCTTCGGAGGCGATCATACTCTTGACCCCAATTCCGATGAGATGCTTGAACAGTACCTCCTAGAGGGTAAAATAGATGTATTCATGGCCGGCCATATACACGCTTATCATGAGGATGTATCACACGGGACCCAACGTTTGATCACCGGTGGTGGCGGTGGGTCGCTTGTTGCCGGAGTACATCATTACACTCATGTGACCGCTGACAGTACCGGTCTGACATTTGAAAAGGTGCCCATCGATACGCCGGAGCAGAACATATTTGAGATATCGGTGGAGAAAGATGGAGAAAAAGAGGTCATCACCTACGAGAGGCTACTGCAGTTGATGAAGCAGGAGGGTGTATCTGGTATGTCTTCGTTCCAGAACCAGTTCGGTAATCAGAGGGGGGAAGCCTATTACAGTGGAGTTAAGATCAGCACTCTCATAGAGAAAGTGGGCGGTATGGATGAAGATGACACTCTTGTGATAGAGTCCATAGACGGTCATACACAGGAATTTGGTTACCTTAATGTATATCCAGACGATCAATTTTTCTCGGAACAGGGTGAGTTCATCCTAGCTTTGACTTATAACAATCGGACCATCGATGAATGGAACGACGGACCCAGAGCGGTGTTCATGCCTGAGGACTGTAATTACAGCAATGATAACTGCGAGAACACGTCCTACGAAGGGCATGGCTGGAATGATTATGAATCAGCCGGTGCTCGATGGGTCAAGTACGTAAAGACATTAACGGTGGTGGAAGGTGAAAACTAAATATCATTTCTCCACAAAAGATCTGGTTACCATCGCTCTCCTATCGGCCCTGGGTGGAGGATTATCCACCTACATAGGGTACCTTGGTAATCTGATCAACCGCATGGTGGGGGTTCCCTTCGGAGCCGGTCAGTTCATGGCGGGACTGCACGTTATCTGGATCGTCCTTGCGGTAGGAATAACAAGAAAGAAAGGGGTCGGCACCGCCACAGGGCTGCTCAAAGGCATGGTTGAATTGTTACTGGGGGGTACCCACGGAGTGGTCATCGTTGTGATATCATTGGTACAGGGGATACTGGTAGATACGGTATTATTCAACGATAAAACCAAAGAAAAACGTAATCTTATACCATACTCCGTCGCTGGCGGCGTCTCCGCCGCATCCAACGTTTTCGTATTTCAAACATTCTTCTTCTCAGGTGTACCCACAGCATTGATAGTGATGCTCGCTATGCTGGCCTTTGGCTCCGGTATAATATTCGGAGGCTACATCACACTGCAGATGATGGATTCTCTGGAACTTGGAGGGTTGATGCACAGGATGACGGAAAAAAAAGAAGAAAGACCATTAAAGATCAAATACGCCGCCCTCGTGATCACCGTTATATTTCTCACCGCCTTCACCGTTGGAGGTGTTTATTACTTTAATAATGTATACGTTTCTCCGGGTGCTGAGGAGATACGGGTATCGGGTAATGTGAACGGTGAATATGCGTTCAGGTATGATGATTTCAAAGAGTATGAGGTAGTGATATCGGCTGAACTTATCGGCTCCGTTACGCATATTCCTGAAAAAAATTACACCGGAATACCTTTAAACCTTATAATTCAACACTCAGAACCTGAGAACGAAAGCACTAGGATCGAAGTCATAGCCACGGATGGCTATTCGGCTCGATTTAATTATACAAGTATAATGAACGATGACGATGTGATAATATCTTATGAAGATGGACAATACAGCATAGTAGCAGATGGATACGACGGAGCTTATTGGGTAAAAGATATCTATGATATCCGCATCGAATGACGGAACTCCTATACTGGATGTACGGGGATTGAATGTAAGATATCCCAGCAGAGACGATAGATCGATCAAAGATATCTCATTCTCAGTCGATAAGAGTGAGTTCATATGGCTTGCAGGAGACAGCGCATCGGGTAAATCTACCTTGATGAACTGCCTCTGCGGGTTCATTCCTCAGATAATACCGGCGGAGATAGAAGGAACTATCAGATCGGAGGGGGAAATAGATCTGAGTACCCTTGAACTGGCTAGGCAGATTAGCATGGTACACCAGGACCCGGAATCTCAATTTTGTACAGAGCATGTAGAGGACGAGATCGCCTTTGGGCTTGAAAACAGGCGGATCTCCAGAAGAAAGATAGATAAAAGGATTGACACCACGCTAGAAGACCTCAACTGCAGCGAACTCCGGTATCGAAAATTGCAAACTCTCTCAGGAGGCGAAAAACAGAAGATTGCCATTGCTTCCATGCTGGTCTTGAACCCTCAGGTGTTGATGTTGGATGAACCTACTTCGAATCTTGACTTGGTTTCCATGGAAGAGGTGCTGAAGGCCATCGAGGAGGTGCGTAGAAAGAGCAAGGACCTCACTATAATCCTGGCTGAGCACAGGATAGGGGGGTTAGTGGACCATGTAGACCGTGTGCTGAAGTTACATAATGGTGAACTCAGGGAGGACATTCATAATTTCCAGGGACTAGATCCGCAAAAAAAAGAGGAACTGACGGATTATTCTTATCCGACATATTCCAGAAAAAAGAAGCAAAGGGGACGATCCATTTTAAAAATAAAAAAACTTGATTATACCGTTGAAGAGAAAAAGATACTGAACAATATAAACGCTGAGATCAAACGAGGTGAAATAATCGCATTGATGGGTAGGAATGGTTCCGGAAAAACCACATTGATCAAACATATCTCAGGTCTTATCGATGTACAGGAAGGCACCATCATGATATTCAACGAGAACATGAACAGTTCTGATAAGATCCCGCCATGGAAACTCGGCGTAAAGATCGGTTATGTCTTTCAAAATCCTAACCATCAGATATTCGAGAATACCGTAAAAAACGAGTTGATGTTCGGGCCGAAAAACTTCTCACGGGGTATCAAGAACGCAGAGAAACGCCTGCACGATATAACACAAGAAGAAGGTATAAACGAGAACACACACCCACATAATCTAAGCTTCGGCCAGAAAAGAAGGTTGAATATCCATTCTTCATCACTTCACGAACCTGAGATGATCATCGTAGACGAACCTTTTTCAGGTCAGGATCACAAGAACGCCCTTTTGATGGCGGAAATCATGGATGGCTTCTGGCGGAGAGGAAAAACATTGATCATCGTCACTCATGACATCGATTTCGCCAAAAAATTCTGTACGAGAGTCGTACTGATGAAAAATGGAAAAATCCTTTATGACGGATGTCCTGAAAAAATAAAGATCATAGAGGGTGAAAAGGGTTGAAGTGCATAAATCCAGTTGTAAAACTTTTCGCCCTTATGATCGGTGCGGTAATGGTATTTCTGGTGAATTCTGTATGGATCTTATTGTGTTTCATATCACTATTAGTGTTAATGAAATCCGTATACGGTATTAAAAGACGCTTTGGAAAGAGTATATTGGCACTGGTCGCTGCTATCTTCCTTGTCCAGGTATTATTCGTACCCGAGGGTGAAGCCCTGGTTGATCTGATGCTCTTCGAGGTCACATTGGGAAGTGTAGTTAGGGGTTTTCTCATAGCCGGCAGATTCTTTGCACTCATATCCATGTCATGGATATTTGTGGGAACAACAGAACCGAGAGATCTATCGTCAGGCCTGGTCGATATAGGTGTTCCCTATCGTTTCAGCTTTCTCCTCATACTGGCTATGAGATTCGCACCTATATTCGAGTTCGAACTGTCCAATGTACAGCAGGCACAAAAGATAAGAGGGTTGAAGATCGATAAAAATCTGAAGGGTTTGATACGTTCGGTTAGATACACCACCGTGCCTCTGTTATTTTCAGCCATGTCAAAGGTGAACACATTAGCTTCTTCCATGGAGGGAAGGGGCTTCGGGATGTACAGGAAGAAAACCTTTCTGCATCCTATCAAATTCACCTTTTGGGATCTTATCTTGACCGTGGCAATGCTGATATTCAGTTTGGAGATATATTATCTAAACCATCTTTTTTGATCCTTTCCGCCCATCTCTTCATCATCTCACCTTGAGAACCATATCTTGAATAATGCAGTAGGGACTCTACCAGACCATCCGTAATATCCACTCTATCCCTAGAGCTGTGTGTGAAATACTCGCCCACGAAATATTCAACAAGGAAAAATTTGTCCTCGGTGAAAGAGGGTTTCATCCGCAGTATTGAGGTGCATATATCACCTATGTCCCTGAGATAGTCGCCGTTGACACACTCTTCGAAGTCTATGCCGTAGATCACTGAATCGTGTATGATAAAATTTTCCAGTATGCAGTCGCCCCTGCGTTCTCGAAAATCAAAGGACGAATGAAATTGAGACAACCAATCAGCTATACCTGAGAGCACGGTCTTTATCCCATCATCCTTCGAATCAAATAATTTCTTGCAGTTGATACCCGGGATGTACTCGAGTATCAAAATATTACCAGCAATATCTACAACTTCAGGTACACATAGTCCCTTCTTTTCACATTCTTTCAAAACCACACACTCTCGATTAAGACCGTCGATCGATTCCCGTATGTATCTTTTAGCGATATAATACTTTCCTTCATACTTGATCTTGAAAACCTTATTTTTTTTACTCCCCAAGGTCTTGACCACCTTCCAACTGCTACGGTCCGGTCTCATAGTGACTAATACATATCGTTGTATTAGTATGTTTATAGACATGATCCTTGTGAAAATAGTCCTTGGTAATATTTCTAAGAAAACTGAGTACTGTATTTGATATATATGGATCATACGGAAACTCTTTTATTTAGCATACTGTTTTTCCAAGCCATGATATGTGGAGTGGACGAAGCCGGACGAGGACCGGTGATAGGCCCTATGGTTGTTGCAGGCGTGTGTATAAAATCAGACAAAGGATTAGTAGAACTAGCGGTTAAGGACTCTAAGAGACATACAGCTAATAAACGAGAGGAGTTAGCCAAAAAGATACACGAGATGGCCACTTGCGTTATCAAAGTCGTACCTGCGGAGGACATAGACATCCTTCGAACCCAGATGACACTGAATCAGCTGGAAGAGGACCTCTTTGCGGCGATCATAGACGAGATAGCGACTGAGGGATGTACGGTGTATGTAGATGCAGTATCTACCGATGAAAAGGGTTTTGGAGAGACCATAATGCGCAGGACTGAAAAAGAAGTGGATATAACCGCTAAACATCGTGCAGATGATATATATCCTGTGGTTTCCGCGGCATCGATATGTGCCAAGGTGAGAAGAGATGAAGAGGTAGATAAGATAGCTGATGAACTGGGGGTGGATTTCGGTAGTGGTTATCCGTCCGACCGGAGGACGACCGATTTTTTGAAGAAATGGGTGGAAGAGCATGGAGATTTACCACCACACACCAGACGCTCGTGGAAAACTGCCGAGAGGATAGTAGATGATCTAAAGAGAACGACATTGGATGATTTCTGAAAAAGTATTTAGGGATGGGCTCTTTAACAGGTCTGAGTTGAACAACATGGCAGACAAGGCGGAAGTTAAAAACATGCTCGACGACGTATTAAACAAATACCGTGAAAAGGCTGAAAGCGACGAAACGATCACTGAGAAGCTCAAAGGTTTCGAGAGAAAGGTATCAATAAAGTTCGAAGACGATGGAAACTATCATTTCACCATATCAGAAGGTAAAGTGGGAGATATAAAGGAAGGCGCTCTCAGTAAATCAGACATAACGATAGATACGGATACGGAAACCATGAAGGCCCTTATAGAAGGAGATATGGGAATAATGGAGGCTTACGCCAGGAAACGGGTTAAAGTGGATGCTTCTTTCCTGGATGTGCTGAAGATAAAGGACATGTTCTAGCTGTACATATGTGACTTTTGTTCGGGCAGTTTCATGAACTCTCTCAACAATGTAGTAGCGTAGGTACCTTTGTACAAACTGAAGGACAACTTGAGCCCACCGGCCTCCTGATCGCAACGCAGGTCGGACACCGGTGCAAAGATAGCTCTCCGGGTTCCCTTGGACGATATCTCCCGCAATTCCGGGATAACGAAATCCTTTTTTTCAAATCCTTCCTTTTGGATCACGCTACGCTCTATCTCTCCCTGTTCACCACCGGATAACCTTGAGTTAAAACCGTAAAGAGGTGCACTTACGTAGGCTTTTCTGTCCTTCACCATCTTGGATGCCTTGCCCAGGTTTCTCTCATTTATCTCCACCGGTGTATCCACGTTAGGCAGTCCACTCTTGTCCGCAGGGAGCAATACATCGCCGGGCATGGCATCATTGAGTGGATAGCCCTTCTTTGCCCTAAGACTCACCATACGATTGAAAAGATACGATTGAAAGGCGTGTATGAACATTCTAAGCAAATTCGCAGGTAAAGTTCTCAAAGCACCTATGTAGTCGTCCGGTTTATCAGCGAGATGACCTATTATCCTTCTCTCGAAGGTGAGAATATGCGGAAATATATCCAAGGCACCCTTGTAGTCCCATGTCTCATCCAGGAACTTCCTTGCCCTATAACACTCATCTCCCTCCCCTTCCATAGGCTTGGCGGTGTACAGTTTTACCGCACCCTCATAATCGTCCATCAAAAGCTTTCGTCCGATCATATGGGTTATGGGGCGTATTGTTCCAAATCTCTGCACGCCGAACCAGTTAGGAAAACCTCCGGATGCTTCTATCTCACCCCTGATAATATCTGCCGTCTCCGCGATATCGCCATCATCCATATCGATATCACGGATGACTATGTCGAAAGCATTACCGATGTGAGCGCCTATATAGAGGTCATTTCGGGAGGTAAAGGCATCCGTTATCTCAACATTCCTTAAAAATATATTATCGAGTTCTTTCCTACACACCTTAAAGGACATCCACTGGGTGGTCACCGCCCTTTTATCTTTAGTACCGGCAAAACGAATTTGACCTCTGGGAATATTCAACTCCCTTGAAAGGGCTTCTACCAGACGGTTGGTCTCCCAATTCGAAGACCATACTTTGGCAATGGTATATTCACCATCCTCGGTCTCTTCGGGAAGATCGATTATCTCTTCGACAACGAAGTCCTCGGGATATTTTTTCAGTCTACCCCCTACCCCTTGTCCTTTGGTGTAATAAAACTCAATCCCCACCTGCGACTCCATCTCTTTGTCCCCGTCAATCTTCAGTTTCGAATAAATCTTGGTAGAGATTATGGAACTCTCCTTGGATATCCCTAGCAATATCTATCAATATCTTTCTGGGATCCTTTCCTTTCTTTGCAGTGATGCTGAGTATCGGGTCGTCTATATCGGGATGTTCGACCGAATAGTTAACATCCGTCACGTTTTTCTCGGAGAGTAATTGTTCTACCATGGGGTACATTACACTAGGATCATCATCAATGACCTTTATGGTCAAGCTGTTCTTCGTCTTCTCCAGTACTTCGAACTCCATAGTTCTTCCTGATTTATGGATGGACTACTTAAATATATTGGTCAGAACGTGCACTTTAACAGATAAACCATACCTAAAAAGTTGTTTTCACATGTATTGACCTCGAATCTTTTCTCGAGTAAACTTCGGATGTCCCTATCCATATGGGTGCGACCGAACAATTTTGCAGAGAGCATCATGGGGATGAAAATCGGCTGTACAAATCTGCCCCGGGGTTTTCCGGTGTCCAGAACGATCATGCAGCCCTCCGGTTTCAGTATCCTGGCACACTCCTTCGCCGCCTTGAAAGGGTCGGGGATGGTGGTGAATGTAAAAGTAGCGATTATCCTGTCGAAATGATCGTCAGGAAAGGATGAATTTTCTATATCATCGTAAACAGCCTTAGCACGATCTTTTACCCCCTCTCGTTCTATCCGCTTATCGGCTATTCTCACCATACCCTGGCTGATGTCCGTACCGATAACCTCTCCATCGGTCAAACGTGAAGCTATCCATGTGAGTATCTGTCCGCTGCCGGTGCCGATGTCAAGCACCCTTTCATGCCCTTGGAGTTCCAAAGCTTCGACTGCAGCCTCCTTCCAGCCTCTCTGCGGCCGTGATACAAGTGGAAAATTATCTACTATGTCGTAGAACCGGGTCCATCTGTCGTAACGAACGGCAACCTTCTCCTTTTCTGACATTTCATATTATACAGTGACAAACGTATATATTCTTTTGTATGGCGCCGATCACCACGGATATGCGATGCCAAAGGTAAGGTCCCGGTACATAACAAAGTAGGTTACAGGATGACGTATGGATGAACATCCGCATTTATCATCGACGGTTATCAATGAGAAGATTAGACGGATTCGATAAATACCCTGTTGGAAGATTTGGTGGATACGGCGATCCTCCTCCACCGCCACTGGGTTTCGGAGATATAAGTATGTTGCCGTCCCCATACACAACGATGCTGCCGTATAATCTAAGTCTGAATGGGTTGTCGTCAAAATCATCGAGATGGTGCCAAACCAAACTAGTCGCCTCAGCAAGAGCACCATTTACAGTAAATGATTTATCCAGATCCAATGCTAATTCATAGAAGGTACTGAGGAATTCGTATCCTGCCTGATCAACATCCCATATCTCCCCCTGCAACCAATACGCTGGTTCTTCAAATCCGATAAAGGCGTGACCGCTGCCGTCCGGATTATCATAGCCGTCTTCACTGAGATCGGAATCCCGAAGGATTGCAAAGGGCATGCCAACAGCCCTTCCGGCGTCAAAATCATAATATCCGGTTTCATTTCCCTGCCAACAAGACCATAAGAAAACAAACTTGGGATTGGGGTAAGAAGGTGTATTAGGATATATTCCGTCTGTATAATCACCAACACTGTTGTCGGCGTAAACCGGGTAATCGTTGCCATCACCCGTGTGTATATAATATTTAGGTGGATCGTACCATCCTTCCTTAATTCCATGACCTATGTAAAACACGATAGATTCGCTCTCTCCTACACCTTCAGCCGCCGAATGAATATTCTGTATAGTAGTGTCTTCCGGAAACCAATTGTATGTATTTTCATAAAACGTGTTACTGGAATTAATTATTATCTGTTCGGTTATATCATGTTGTAGAAGTTTCTCATCGTCATCATCATGTAATTGACCCATTGTTACCGAAGACCGACCGTGGGCTATCACGGGTATTGTAGTCAAGAGCAGCATACAAACAACCAATAATGACGCATGTCTTCTCTTACACATGGTTTTCGCCCCCCTTGATGACCTTTTTGTGATATGCTACTGCTAATGCTACGATCGATAAAATCAGTACGGGAATTACAATATTCCATGGCACGCTTCTTGGTACTGGAGAAGGAGGATGGCTGCCATAAGTTCCTGATTTACCCGTGAAATATGCCTCGCCATTATCTGCCCATATGCTTACATAAAGGCCTGTAACAGGTTTTATGTCGCCATAGAATTCAAAACGAACAGTCCATTTGGGGTATATCATGCGTGGGTCGTCGTTATCCGGATGGAGTGTGTGCCTATCCCAGATGAAAGCTAAACTTGTGTTTATATCCGTTATCTCGCTATCGTATTCTTCCGCAAATTCTTCCGCATACGGTCTTGCTATTTCTATGGCTTCTTCTTCGGTTACATTGATATCAGTTGTTCCGATTTGCCACGTCCTCCTGGAATGTAGGGATGTTATGATTCCCGTATCGGTCATTACTATGCCCTCTCCTCGTCCTGCCCTGTATTCACCGACAAATTCATCCCAACGAAATCGCACGAAGGTATCCGCCCCACGGTAATAATGTTCAGTGTTAACGGTAAGTCTCCAACTGCCGCACTCTATCTCTTTTTCTCCCGTCGACTTTGCCAATGAAAGTGTTCCGTACAGTTCACTGTTATCTACCGAGAAATGTTGTTCGTATTTCTCGAAGGCATTATCCAAACGATGGGCATAATCCTGTACAGTATGTTCTTCGATCTCTACATTGCTGCGTAATTCTTCGAAGTCGATATCCGTATCGCCGTTATCATATAATCTATAAGAGAAAACGCTTCCTTGAACTATTTGTATATAGACGGTATAAGCACCAAATTCAAGGCCGACAGAGGTGTGAGGAAATCCCCAACCGGTGGTGGTATTATAATTTACATAGAAATACGTTACACTATATCGGTTCATATCTATACCGGCTACATCTTCAAGGAAGTTTACCGCTAGTTCCTTCATTTCTTGTTCTGATGCTTCATTGGTGCCGGGTATGACTATCAACCCACTAACCAACATCGCTGCAGTTACAATCACAAGCCCCATTCCTCTTTTTCTCGTAGATGACATTTTTTCACTACCTACTACACTTATAGGGGGACATATATATATATATATATACTTTTCGGTGTGTTATCTATATTGTGCTATCCTGTAATTATTTCGCCTCTTAGAAAATCTCTTTTTCATTTTATCATCTCCTGTTCACAATATTCCATAAAAAAATAAAACCAAACGTTTTGTGATGCATGAGACTATCGTCCCTCTTTCCTCACATCAAGGATGTGACGACTAGGAGGAATTTGTCAAAATTCATGCGTAATAAAATATTTTAATCTCTTTCAAATATTTTTCGAGAGCATCGTGAAAGATACACCTAATTAAGAGAAAAATTCCCTGGTTCCTACGTTTCTGGATTATAAGATCGAAACTCATCCGATATCTCATTATTGATGGCTGCTTTTTCAAAAAAACGCCTTAAAGGATTCACCACGGATATGCGATGCCAAAGGTAAGGTCCCGGTACATAACAAAGTAGGTTACAGGATGACGTATGGATGAACATCCGCATTTATCATCGACGGTTATCAATGAGAAGATTAGACGGATTCGATAAATACCCTGTTGGAAGATTTGGTGGATACGGCGATCCTCCTCCACCACCACTAGGTATTGGAGATATTTTTATACTTCCGTCTCCGTAAACAACCATCCCATTGAATTCTTCGTCGATGAATTCATATAAAGGACACTCATCAAAGTATACACCCCAAACCTGTTGAGCTGCTTCATCAAGAGCTTCATTTACACTGTAATACTCACTTGAATTTAAAGCAAGAGTGTAGAACCACTCTAGAAACTGATAATTAGCATCTTCTTCATCCCATATTGTGGCGGATAATAATGGGGCCTTCCCCTGAAATCCTATAAACGCATGACCGTTGTAGTCGGGATTCTGGTATCCGTCGGCACTTAGATCATCCGTACGCAACCAGGCGTAAGGCATCCCAAAAGCTCGTTCATAGTTCCATTCATAATATCCTATCTCATGACCCTGCCAACAGGACCATAAAAATACCATCCTTGGATTCGGGTAACTATCTGTATTTGAGTATATACCATCTTGGTAAAACGGGGTATAATCATCGGCACCAACTTCATCATGTAAACTACCATCATCGGTATGGATCCAATACAGATTATCATCTGGATAATCTATATGATCTTCCATGATATCGCCGTGACCTATATAGAAAACGATAGATTCTGATTCACCACCTCCTTCCGCTGCAAAAAGTATATTCTCCGCGGAGGTTTCGTCATAATACCAATTGTAAGTGTTTTCATAGAAAGTATCGTCAGATAAGGAAATGATCAAATTGGTTATATCTTCTTGCAAATCTTCCTCATATGAATCGCCTTGCCGCTGACCCATAGCGATGGATGTACGACTACCTATAGATGATACAGGTACCGTCGTCAAGACCAACATACCCGCGAGGATAAACGATAAAAACAACTTTTTATCCATTCTTTCCACCTCCTGGTTTATTACCGCATACATATCTATCTTCACTACATTTGTTTTTAATTCTTTTATGGTATATCACCGCAGAAACAGAGATCCCAATAAATAACAAGGCAGGAAAGATGTAATTCCACGGCATATCGCGGGATCGGGGTGCGGGGGAGGGTGTAGAACTACTATAATATCCTGTGATTACCGTACGGTATACTTCCCCGGTATCCGCCCACATACATACCTCATAACCCGTTACAGATTTAGACATACCATAGAAATCAAATTGAACGATCCATTTCGGGTATATCGCTAGCTTGTCTTCCGAGCGGAATTGTCTTCCGTCCGGGGTAAACGCCAAACGAGCACTTACACCAGTAATTTCACTTCCGTAATTTTCTGCATACTCCTCTGCATAGGGCCGGGCCTTTTCTATCGCCTCATCTTCTGATATGTTAATTTCTGTTGTTGCTATATGATATATCCTGCCATCAATAAAACGGTAAATTAATCCCGTATCTTTTACAGTTAGTCTAAATCCTCGACGTGTTGGGTGGCCATCGACCAATTGGGACCAAACAAGAGTAGATTCATTCCAAGAAGTAGATCCATCCGAAGAGAATCTATGTTCCGTATTTATCTCCAACCGCCAATCTCCGCTTTCCACGTTTCTTTCACCTGAAGATCTTGCAACAGAAAGTATGTTTTTTAATTCCGTGTTATCTACAGATAAAAATTGTTCATATCCCACAAGGGATATATCAGCTCTTTCAGTGTAATCAGATAGGGTAACTCCGTTCATATCTACATTAGTGTTTATGTTTTTTAAACCCGAAAAACGATCATACTGTGGATCCTGCGAATATAAATTGTAAGAACGGATCTTCCCATGTTCGGGAGCTACAATTATACGCGCACGGTACTGGTCAAATTCTAGTGTTATAGTTGTGACCTCATAACCCCAAATACTTTCTTTTGTCCAAGTGTTCACATGGAATAACTTTATACTGTAACTGCTCATATCTATACCGGCCACATCCTCAAGGAAGTTTACCGCTAGTTCCTTCATTTCTTGTTCTGATGCTTCATTGGTGC
>CAZAMQ010000015.1:0-43327 GCA_964486225.1 uncultured Thermoplasmata archaeon
TCGGCTATGATTGCCGGTATATACTATCGGAAAAAGAACGAGACAAAAGAATGATGAGATATACGACTCGCCCGGGAACTGTATTCCGGTAGCGTCGTCATTCACTAAGCTCTCTACGTCTCAATTTGCCTGCCGCCGTCTTGGGCAGTGAATCCACAAAAAATACGTTTCTAGGATACTTATAGAGGGCAAGATTTTCCTTCACGTGCTCCTGCAATTCCTTTTTCAACCCTTCGCCGGGTTCGTACCCTTGGCTGAGTACCACAAATGCGGTTACAACAGTCCCTCCTACATCATCGGGAGTGCCAACCACCGCACTCTCCGAAACGGCAGCGTGTTCCTCGAGTGCGCTCTCCACCTCAAAGGGTCCCACCCGGTAACCCGATGCCTTGATCACATCGTCGGCCCTGGAGACGAACCAAAAATGACCGTCTTCGTCCTTGTACGCGATATCCTGTGTGAAGTACCATCCCTTCCGGAATACATCATCCGTAGCATCGGGCTCTTTCCAGTATTCTTTGAATAAACCAGGCGGCCTCTCCCCACCGATAAACAATGCAAGATTCCCATGGGTGCCACACGGAATCGGATCCCCCAGGTCATCCACCACGTCCACGGAATGTCCCGGCGTCGGCTTACCCATGGAACCCGGTTTGATGTGGCCGCCGGGTCGATTTGCTAGCAGAGATACAGTTTCGCTCTGGCCGTAGAATTCGTGTATCTTTTTATCGGTGATAAGCTCCCAGCTCTCCAAAAGAGCGGGCGAAAGAGGTTCTCCCGCCGATACATAGTGTTTGACCGAAGATAGGTCGTACCGCCCTATCTCAGTATCGAGGAGTAACCTGTAGATTGTGGGTATCCCGCAGAAGATACTGATATCATAATCCTCCAATATCTGTAGTACCCTCTCAGGATCAAAGCGTCCCGAGGGGTTGTGCTGGAAAACCGTAGCACCCTCCAACCACTGCCCGAACAGTTTACCGTAGAAGAACTTTGCTAACCCGTTATCCGTGATCGCCCACACCATATCTCCCGGTCCGGCACCGTGAACGTACTTTGCAGTGGTGCGCTGGGCAAGTGCGTATGCATGTGTATGCAGTACCATCTTGGGCATGCCGGTAGTACCGGATGTGAAGAATATGAGCAAAGGGTCGTCCCTTTCGGTCGGTGCAACTTCATACGGATCCGGCGGCCTATCCATACTGTTCATGAGCTCATGGTAGTTCAGCCACCCATCAATATCCTCTCCGACATACACAAAGTGTTTAACACCGTCCAGACGACTTTTCACCGTGTCTATCTTGTGCCGGTTCGCAGCATCACTTATTATGGCCTTCGGCTCCGCCCGAGCTACCATATAAGCGATATCCTCCGGTACGGAAAGGTTGGGTGTAGGCACCAGTACGGCACCGATCTTGATGATGCCCAGCACGGTAAAGTACCATTCGGGTATACGTTCCGTGAAAACCATTACCCTGTCCCCTTTGTTTATCCCAAGGTCCGATAAACATACTGAAAATTTACCGGAATATTCGCTCAGCTCGCCGAAGGTGTGTTTGGTTGAGATACCTTTTCTGTCATCGAGTGATACCAGTGCAGATGAATTCGGTGTTTCATGGGCGGCGTGGTCGATGCAGTGGAAGCCAAAGTTGTAGTACTCCGGTATGTTCCATACAGGATCTTTCGACATATTTGATTCAATGCGCATACCATAAATAATTTTTTTCCATGTAAGCGACCAAAAATATTATGAACGTATAGGATATGAACGTTCATTCGATAGAGGTGCCACTTACATGGAAGAGAAAAAACGTAAAGGACTTGTCCAGGTCTATACAGGTAACGGAAAGGGAAAGACCACAGCGGCCCTTGGCCTGGTACTGCGGGCGGTGGGAAAGGGTCATAAGGCGATCATCATCCAGTTCATGAAGGGCGATATAAAATACGGGGAGTTGACCGGGATAGAGTATCTTCCGAATGCGGAGATCGAACAGTACGGCCGGCCGGACTTCGTGGACAAGAAGGATCCCGCTAAGGTAGATATCGAATTTGCGGAAAAGGGCTTCCGCAGAGCAAAAGAGGTCGTATCATCTGGTGAATATGACATGGTCGTGCTGGACGAGATGAACATCACTCTCGATTACAAGTTATTGGATGAGGATGAAGTTATACAGTGCATAAAAAACAAACCCGAACATGTTGAGATAGTGCTCACCGGGCGCTACGCACCACCATCGATTATCAACATGGCAGATCTATTGACAGTAATGTGCGAGGTAAAGCATCCTTATATGACAGGTATCGAGGCCAGGGAAGGAATAGAGTACTGAGGTGGAGTCAAATGAAGAAGAAGGTAAAAAAGGAAAAAAGAAAGTGGGAACAAAAATGTTTGAAATCCGTACTAGAAAGACATCCCGAGCGTATGGATGAGTTCATGACCACGTCATCACTGTCCATCGATAGGCTGTACACACCGGCAGAGCTGGAAGATTGGGATTATCTGGATAAATTAGGTTTCCCGGGGAATTACCCATTTACGAGAGGTGTTCAGCCTACCATGTATCGCGGTAGATTATGGACCATGAGGCAGTTCGCCGGATTCGGTACCGCAGAGGAAACCAACGCCCGCTTCAAATATCTACTGAATCATGGGGAAACCGGTCTTTCCACCGCTTTCGATTACCCGACCCTGTACGGTTACGATACGGATCACCCTATGGCGAGAGGCGAATTCGGTAAATGCGGCGTGGCCATATCATCCCTTCAGGATATGGAGATACTCTTCGACGGTATCGATCCTGAAGAGGTGAGCACCTCCATGACCATAAACGGACCTGCATCGGTACTCTGGGCCTTTTACATAGTGATGGCAGAAAAGAAGGGCATACCCCCGGAAAATCTTAGAGGTACGATACAGAACGACATCTTAAAGGAATACATCGCACAGAAGTCTTTCATCTTTCCTCCGGAACCTTCCATGCGGCTTATAGTGGATACTTTCGAGTACGGTTCAAAACACCTGCCCAAATGGAATACGATATCCATATCCGGTTATCATATACGCGAGGCGGGATCTACGGCGATCCAGGAACTAGCGTTCACACTAGCAGATGGTCTTGAGTATGTACGTGCGGGAATAGACCGGGGTCTTGACGTAGACGAATTCGCCCCCAGACTATCATTCTTCTTCAACGCTCACAACGACTTCTTCGAGGAGATAGCAAAGTATAGGGCCGCCCGGAGGATATGGGCAAGGGAGATGAAAGAGACCTTTAGCGCGAAGAAACCACGCTCATGGTGGATGAGGTTCCACACCCAGACCGCAGGATGTTCGCTAACAGCCCAGCAGCCCGAGGTAAACCTCATACGGGTCACCATACAGGCACTAGCCGCCGTGATGGGCGGTACACAATCTCTTCATACGAACTCTATGGACGAAGCACTCGCTCTCCCATCGGAGAAAGCCGTTAGACTCGCTCTGAGGACACAACAGGTCATCGCCCACGAGAGCGGAGCGGTCAACTCAATAGACCCATTGGGAGGCTCCTATCACATTGAATGGCTCACCGACCATATGGAGGAAGAGACTTACAAGTACTTCGATAAGATCGATAGTCTCGGTGGTATTATCCCGGCGGTCAAGAAAGGATATCTGCAGAAGGAGATTGCAGATGCGGCGGCAAGATACCAACGTGAGATAGACGATAAGAAAAGAACAGTGGTGGCCGTCAACGACTTCGAACTGGACGAACCTTTGGAGATCCCCCTACTGGAGATGAATCCCGAAGGGGAGAGAAGGCAGATCCAACGGTTGAAAGATCTAAGAAAGAGAAGAGACAATGCAAAGGTTGAAAGTTCTCTTGAACATCTGAGAAATGTGGCCGAAGGTGACGAGAATACCATGCCCGCCATACTGGATTGCGTCAGGGCATATGCGACACTTGGAGAGATAACTCAGGTCTTAAAAGATGTTTTCGGAGAATACGAAGAACCCATAATTTTCTGATCTATCCTATCCTCTAAGAGGCTTCAAAAATATTTCCGCTGCAGTATAGGGGTCGAGCTCGCCGGCAACTATCCTGTCAACCAGAGATTCGAACTCTTCTTTTTCATGATTTTCATAGATATAAGATAGGATATTTTGACTGATTATCTCCTCTAATTCATCCTTCACCTTTGCCCTTACCAACTTGTAAAGATTTCCAGTTTCCTTCAAATGCACCATGTGGTCGTTCAAAGCCTCCACTACCTCTGATATGCCGGTACCGACCTTTGCTACCGTCTGTAATATAGGAGGTTTCCATCCTGAATTATCCGGGTTCATATCCAACATGGCATCCAATTCCCTAGCAGTTTCGTTAGCTCCGTCCAGTTCCGCTTTGTTAACCACGAATATATCGCCTATCTCAAGTATACCGGCCTTTATGGCCTGTATGTCGTCACCCAGGCCGGGCACCTCTACTATCACCGTGGAATGCGCCGTTCCTACGATCTCAACTTCCGACTGCCCCGCACCTACGGTTTCAACCAGTATGATATCTTTACCGAAGGCGTCCAGTATTTTTACTAGATCTCCGGTTTTAGCAGCGAGTCCGCCAAGGTGACCCCTTGTACCCATGCTTCGGATAAAAACACCCTTGTCCAGGGCCACTTCGTTCATCCGTATACGATCCCCTAGTAGGGCACCGCCGCTGAACGGAGAGGTTGGATCCACCGCTATTATACCCACGGTTTTACCCCACTTTCGGTATTCCAGCGTAAGCTTATCAACCAAGGTACTCTTACCGGAGCCGGGCGGCCCGGTGATGCCTATTATGTGGGCATTTCCGATGTGATTGTGGAGCTTTGCAAGCGCTTTTCTTACATCGGGGTCTTCATTTTCAGCCATGCTCATGAGCCTAGCAACAGCTCGACGGTCACCATCAAGTATTCTTGAAACTAGATTCATATAAGCATCTCACCTCAACGGGTAACCTTTGCGTTCTCTTCGATAAATTCGACTATCTCATCGGTCCGTGTACCGGGCCCGAAGACCATTCTGACGCCCATATCCTTCAATCCTTCAACGTCCTTATCCGGTATTATTCCACCGCCCAGTACCATTATATCGTCGGCATCGTTCTCTTTAAGAAGACGGATAACATCCGGAAAGAGTGTCATATGGGCGCCGGAGAGCAGTGAAAGGCCTATCACATCTACATCCTCCTGTATGGCCGCTTCCACTATACGTTCAGGAGTTTGATGCAGACCCATGTAGATCACCTCCATACCTGCATCCCTGAGTGCACGGGCAACTACCTTTGCTCCCCTGTCATGTCCGTCTAGGCCTGGTTTGGCTATGAGAACTCGTATCTTTTTCTCCATGGAAATACACCTTCTTATATTCGCCCAGCATTATGTAGGGGAGTTTAAAAACTGTTCGGTCAGGCAATGGTGCAGCCTAGACTGGGGATAAATTCCTATCCGATATCTTACCAAATGCACGCACACCTAAAACCTAAATACTTCCAAAACAACCTAAGATACGAATGAAATATTACGCCGAAGCCTACGGATGTACAATGAACCAAGGTGAAACGGAGATGTTAGCTGAAGATTACGCCGCCCGTGGTCACCAAAGAGTACACGAACCAAAAGAAGCAGATATAGCTATAATCGGCACCTGTGTGGTCATCGGGAAAACCGAAGAGCGGATGAAGAAAAGGATAGCTGAGCTTGACCGATTATGCGGCAGCGTGATCGTAACCGGCTGTCTTACCCGGCGAGCGGGGGTAATCCAAGATATATGTCCGGACGCGGAGATAATGACTCCCGATGAGATACCTATGGTAAGCCACAGCGATTTCCATAAAACGATAGGTGTGATACCCATCTCTTCCGGATGCACGGGAAATTGTGCTTACTGTATCACCAGTCTTGTAAGAGGAAAACTCAACAGCCGGCCTGCTGCATATATCATCAACAGGTTTGAGAGCATGGTATCCCAAGGAGTTAAAGAGATAAGGCTTTCCTGCCAGGATACCGCGTCATACGGACTTGACTTAGGTGAAAGCCTACCGACACTGGTACACAGATTGCTTGAAACCAAGGGTGATCACCGTATAAGAATAGGCATGATGAACCCGGATACTCTTTTAGAGATCGCGGACGAGATATTAGAGGTGATGAGTGATGAGCATATCTACAAATTCATACACGTACCTCTTCAGTCCGGAGATAACATGATCCTGGAGAAGATGAACAGGAGATATAAAGTAGAAGATTTTACCGGATTGGTGGATAAATTCAGGGAAGCCTTTCCAGACATAACGCTTTCTACGGACGTGATCACCGGTTTTCCCGGTGAGTCGAAAAAAAACTTCGGGAAAACAAAAAGGATAATATATACGGTTAAACCGGACATACTGAACATCACTAGATTCAGCTCCAGACCGGGCACTAAGGCCGCCGCTGTAGATGGTCATATCCATTCACGGGTGAAGAAGAAACGTTCCAAAGAATTGACTTCAATTCACGCTGCCATTAGCCGTGATATGAATGAAAAATACGTAGGCAGAAGCATGAGGGCTTTAGTGTTGGAACGTGGAAAATACGATTCCCTATTGGCAAGGACTGATAATTACAAAGTTGTCGTTCTCAAAGGATTGAGTGAAGACTTTCTTGGAAGGTGGCTCGACGTCAAAATAGTATCTGCTAGTGGAGTATATCTTCTAGGAAGGCGTGAATAACTATAATCAAAGGTATGATGATTCTTTAGCCTTTACAAGAGAATAAAGGCATCTGTTGAAGGGTGTTTCCAATCCGACTTCTTCACCGATTCCGATTATAGCACCGTTGATACAGTCTATCTCGGTACGTCTCGTATTCTTGATATCCTGGAGCATGCTTGATACGTTCTCAGCGGTAGCTCTAGCGACTTCTTCAGCAGCTTTAACGGGCTCAACACCCGGAAGCTCGACCTGGGTGCGGGCGATCTCGATACTCTCGTCACAGACCATTTTCATTAACCATCGGAGACCTGGCGATTCAAGTATCTGACCGTTTTTTAGCCCGGTGAGAGCAGTGATGGGATTGATCCCCGCGTTTATAATCACTTTTTTCCATATATATCCATAGATATTGTCCGTAGTATCTACGGAGAGCCCGGCCCGGGTAAAAAGATCAGCAATTTCACCCGATATCGTATTATCACCATTGGGATAATTACCGATTATCGTATCGCCTATACCCGTATGGATCACTTTACCGTCTCCTACACGAGTAAATCCATGGGATGTCACACCACCGATAACCCTATCCTCGCCTACATATTCTGCCATTATCGCCTCGTTCATAAGACCGTTTTGGAGAGACAGCAAATAGGCCTCATGGTTTATACACCTATGTATGTCCTCCATGGTTTTCTTCGTATCATATGACTTGGTACACAGAATCAGCATCTCGACATCTTTCAACACCCTGGAATCTGTAGTATAGATGACCTTCTCTCTGATATCGGTTTGACCCTGAACTACAACATGCCTCATGTCTAAATCCCTTCTCCCCAATAATACCAGCTCGTTATCGCAGGCAAGAATACCTGCAAGAAAGGTTCCCAGAGCTCCGGGTCCGATGACGGCTAATCTCATGTGACCATCACTTAATTATTTCTTCTATTTCACTCTTTAGTTGATCTATCTGATTTTCTTCCAGTGTCTTGGTGTTTACAGGTATAAGAAGTATAGATTCGGTTATGGCCACCTGATCCTTCAAAGATTGGATAAGGTGGAGGATCGTTCTGAAATCGTTATTTGATATCAAATAATCAATTCCATTGAGAAGTATCACACCACGTTCTTCATTGAGGAATCTCTCCACAAGGAGGCTGAATTTTTCGAGATTCTTTGGTCTGATAGAATTCCCCCTGTCTACATTGGAGAGCCATACCATCTCTATATCTTCAAGACCGTACCTCATACTAACCTTACGCGGGTATTGTCTAGTGATCAATAGACCGTCTAGCCCTGCTTCAAGCAGATCCTGAAGTAAGGTTATCGGTTTATCCTCACTTGATTCGGTGATCAAGTAGGTCATGCCCCTGACGAGCCCTTCTGGAAGAGGTTCTTCTTCACTTTCAACTTCTTCCTCCTCGGGGTTAAACACGACTTCGGCAGCACAGGCATAACATACTTCAGCATCAGGAGTGAGTTCTGCACCGCATTGTTCGCAGTTAATCAACTCCGTGGTTTCTTCTGAAATTTTTCCTTCTGAA
This sequence comes from uncultured Thermoplasmata archaeon, assembly GCA_964486225.1. GTDB lineage: Archaea > Thermoplasmatota > Thermoplasmata > Halarchaeoplasmatales > Halarchaeoplasmataceae > Haladaptatiplasma. Next base: position 8,252 of record CAZAMQ010000015.1, read on the forward strand.
ATTTCGTCGTCTTCCTCTAAATCGTATTCTTCCCTGATCACGTCCACTATCTCTATGGCGTGGGAAGGTTTTATGTGACTAATATTCGTCAGTTGGTCTATATCCGCATCTAAAAAGTCGGTGAAGTCTTTGTAACCCATATCATATATGGATTCTGCCCTTGCAGGGCCGATACCATCGACCCTTTGGAGGGTTTTCAACAGACGTTTTTTTCTCCTTTCTTCTTCTTCAAATTCTTCAGCCTCGGTCAATCTGCCTTCTATCCTGGCCTCGAACTCATCGCCCCTCTGTTTAACCACCTGAACGATGCGCCTACCAAGACTGCGCTTGAACCCATCTACAGAAGATATTTCAGCCGGTGTTGCTTTTTTCAACGCCCGTAAAGTGGTATAACCAGCTTCATATAATCGCTCACCCAACTCTCTGCTCATACCGGGTATCGACTGGTATAATTCTATCATCTTTGATCTGTACAGAGGGGTTATACCGATATCCAAACTCTGACCCGTCACTTCCCATTGATGACGCTGACTGGTATATCCGTACACTTGGAGAAGGTCAACTATTTGACCGGCTATATTCCACTCAACCAGATACTCCGCTTCAATTATATCATCCTCCCCGAAATGTATGTTTCTTGCACGGACCTGGGTTTTAATCCAATCTGAATGTTTATCAACTGCCCTTACCACATCATCGGATGCATCGATATAAACCTCTACTTGGTCATTGGAATCCATGTCTAGGTCCAATCTCATACACTTAATTCTCAACATTATTTCCCGGGCTATCTGTTTGAACCATATATTAGGATCTATCTCACGGTCCAGGTATATACCGCCATGATTTGTATTTACCTCGCTGAACCCGATAGGCAGTTCTCTTTCGAAGGTTACCATGTTTTTTTGAATCTCAACAATCCCGCCTTCGATACCTAATTTGTATTCTCCTTTATCAATACCTACTTTTATCTCTTTGGCGGGTCGTTTTTCAAGCATCAGAGCGATACGACTGACCCACTGTCTGTAAGCTTTACCAATAGCGTTGTAATTGGGGTGAACCTCAAGTATCATCTCTTCCCACTCTTCGTCGGGTGGAACTACCTCAATTTTCTCAATCCTAGCCTTTGCTTTGATGATATCTCCGTATTTTTCTATCAGTGCAGTGATAACGCCGTCATTGGCATCAACGACTATTCTTTTAAGGGGCCATTTTTCGGGTATCTGCTCTTTTCTCTTTCCTTCCAGTATGCCGTCAACGATGGTCCTCACTTCATTCATCTCATCCTCGATGAATTCGTCGATAAATAGCCTGTTGGTCACTGGCCATCTGCATAGGAACACCGATGGTTCCTTAGCTTCCAGATCAAGATATACTTGTTCTGATATGTAGGGGACGATGGGGGCAATTATCTTGGAAACGGTCAATAACGATTCGTGAAGGACTTTTAAAACGGAAAGGATATCCCTTTGCATTCCCTCGTCGAGCCTGGTTCTTGAGAGTTCGATGTACCATTGAGCAATATCTTCAAGTATAAAACGTTCTACGTGTGCCACCACTATATCGAATCTTTTGTTTTGATAAGCCGCTTTAGCCTCTTTATTAAGGTTTTCAAGGCGTGATATCAGCCATCTATCTTCGACACGCATGTATTCTTTTAAAAATTCTAGATGTGTTTCATCAGGGCTGAAATCTCTTTTAGACGATTCCGATAAATAGAAAGAATGAATGTTCCAAAATACTTTAAGAAATCTAGTGGATCGTTTAAATGTTTCAGACGTTATTTTCATATCATCATACATAGGCTGGTCTGCTATCAATCCCATCCTAAACGGGTCTTTACCCGTTCGCTTAATAAATTCATCGAGTTCTTTGTACATCAATACAACTTCTCCGTGACCGACCCAAGTCTCAACAGGAGGCGTGTCAAATAACTGCCCTGCCAGAGCAAGATGCATATTAAAAATACCATCCTTGTCATTCACTGAGCCGAACATTATATCTCCCGGCCACCATCCTTCCACGTGTTTCTGGGGATACCCTGCCTGCGCCCAAGGTGACATGGCTGCAAGGGCGAGTGAATTCAACATTTTTCCTTCCCATTCCATACGATTATCGCAGGCAGGGCATGTAATTGAGAGATTGCGCAGTTCCCGAAGAACGGACATGATGTTAGACTCCCTTCTCTTCTTTGAAGTTGCAGAGATCAGATCTTCCATGGTTTCGGGTAAGAATACTTCTCCGCATTCACAGTGCCATAATGGGAAGGGCATTCCCCATCCGTCGCGCCTGGTTATGAAAAGGTTGTCTGACCCCAAAAACCAATTATCTTCCTGGGTTGTTCCCATCCATTTAGGTTGTTTTTCTATTTTATCAAATAGTTGTTTCGATTTCCCCCTCAATTGATTTGCCTTTAGGAACCATTGTTCATCCTCCTCATGATCATAGGGAGATTTACAGTATGTACAACACTCAACGAATGAAACCTCCTCTATGTAGGAGAATAGGGTATCTTCAGATTCCATCTGTTCGATTATCTCCTGGTTCATTTCATCCACTTTGAGACCCGCATATTCAGCTAGGTGTTTAATGTCTGCTATCGTACCCACTTCTGTTAGTAGAGATTGTTCTGGAAATCCGTACTCCTTTGCTAAGTCGGTCGAATCGGAGTCCAGACCCGGTGTTAAAGGATATATTCCGGTTTTTGATGCCGGTACACTGTGTGAAGCGATTATTTTGTGTGTATACCTATTTCCCTCTAATTGTGGTGAGATTTCATCTAATGGATGAACGAAATCCAATCCTTCCAAACTTTTGCCAAGAAAGGTGTTGATTATTTCATAATCTTTTATTTCCGCGAGGTCCATTACCGCTTTAATATTATCCTTCAACATAACGGATTTTATATCCTGACCATTCTGCTGATAAGTCAGCACACAATATTCTCTCTTAGGATAAACGACTAAAGCCACCGTCCCAAGCAATTTCCACGGATCTTTGTAATGTACTAAAAAGTTCCGATCTGTGCCCTTTTTGGTAGAAAATTTTAGTAAATATTCATTTCTAACTTTATTAACTCTTGTTTGTTCAAATTTTGTAAGAGATGTCTGGCAATTATCACACCATGGTAGCAATTCCTCCCTCTTCTCGATAAAACCACCCTCGTACAGGTTTTTGACTGCCCACCAGCAGGAATCTATAAAAGTAGAGGGGTAAGACGAATAGAATTTTTTGGGATCATAAAAAAAGGCCATGTTTTTGTACTCTTCTTCAACTATCTCTTTATCTTCCAATGCGATGCGTTGACACATACGTATAAATCTGTCTATATCTTTATCTTCAATTTCTTCGAAAAATTCTAATTCCATTGACGAGAAGGCTTTTTGTTCTACAGACAAGCTATATGTATCATAGCCATAAGGCGATCTTATGTTATGTCCGTTCATATACTGGAATCTGTACCATATATCGTAGAGCAATTTGGGATATATGTCCATCAGATTGAAAGTATCCTCAAGTAGATGAGGTGTGTGAACGATATAGTGTTTACTGCCACCTACCCTCTTGTCTGTTAGCACTATCCTTGATATGTCTCTCTTATTCCAGTACCCCTTTACACCCCTCTCTATCTCAGCGGGGTCATAAGTTTCAAGATGTTTTTCTATCATCTTATCCCTATACGTAATACCCTGCTATCTTAAATTTATTTCTATTAACTAAAGTAGGGCAAACTACCAAAATCGAAGAATAATTATTTGTTATATTTGTCTATTATATCCCTTATAGTGTTTACAGTGCTTTCGTCGTCATTCTTTTTGCACCATTTGATGAGATCTCTTGCAAATCCTATTGCGTTCTTTTCTTTTATAGGTGCTTCCAAAGCGAAAATATCTATTCCGTTCCGATCCAATAACCTTTCCATATCCGAATAGTCAAAATCCTCAAATTCCGATGAAAAGGAAAACAATGCTCCTAGCAGATCTCGCGGGGTCTTCAGAGATAATCTGTCCAAGTGTTGGGTTGTGCTCTCACTGGGCTTTGTGGTCTTGAACAATACCCTGGATGCCATCTCAATGAAGGCAACCTCAACATTATCTCCGGTTTTTGCGGAAGTGAAGAAGATATGTTCGAAATCACGAGAGAGTTCCTTTAATACAAACCCTCTTTTTATCTCTATATCTTCTAGATCCATCTTGTTGACAGCGAGGATCTTATTGGACGATGATCCAGTGATACTTTCGTATTTGGGTATCCAATAATCGAAAATATCATCAAGTGTTTCGCCCCTCGTGGCATCAGCTACGAAGATAGCGCCTGCAGAGCCTCTGAAAGAGTTTTCATGCACGGATTCATAGGACTTTTCTCCCATAACATCCTGTATCATCAATTTCACGTTAGCACCTATGATCTCAACGTCCTTTGAATATACATTCGTCCCGATGGTCTTAAGATATTTTTCTCCAAAAACATCTTTAACAAACCTTAATATGAGAGAAGTTTTACCTACTGCTGGACTACCGAGCAGATTTATCTTCTTTTTTACTTCGCGCAAATGCATAATTCTGTCCTCTGATTCAGACGTGCCTAAATCCCTGCAGGTATTAAAAGATTTAGGAAATTTTCAAAGAAATAATTTGCTTTTTGTTCCCAAAACGTTTTTATCGTTCCCCTAACATCCCCAATATGTTCCTGTGAACTAAACAAGAAGGTGTATAAATGGATGTAACCGATATTGAAGACCTGATTCCAGAGGAGTTTGCCGGTGCCTGTGGAATTGCTGCACCGTTCATCGCATACATATTCATAGGTATCTCTATATTGATAAATTCGTGGTTCACATGGGGGGATCATGCTTTAAGCGACCTTGGCGCAGCGGATGTATCCTATAATAACGTCTTTAATTTTGGTATAATGGTTGCCGGTATGGCCGGATTGATATTTGCCTTGGGCATCTTTCGATATTCCGAGGGAGCTGTAGGCGCTGTTGGCACATTGATATTCTTATTTGGTATGATATGTCTTATACTTGTAGGCATCTTTCCAATGGGTAATCCCCCTCACTTTTATGTGTCAATCCTCTTCTTCGCCCTTAGTGCCATCGGTATGGTATTGATAGGGATAGACCAGTTATGGGACCTTACAGAGCCCATATGGGGCGTGTTCATTCTATCTGCAGTGGGTCTTACTTTGATCAATGTAGCTCTTCTTTACTATGCTGTACCTTACGAACTGGGTCCGGCGATCCCTGAGTTTGTCGGTACCATCCCGATAATGTTGTTTTCCCTTGTATGGGGTACTCGGTTACTGTTTGATTGAATCGGTGATATCGAAGTTCCGGATGAATGTTTCCATAACTATTGCTATCTTGATGATAGTATAGTTAATATGAAAGAACAAATTATTTAAACTGAAATGATAAACATGTACGGTAAAAGAACGATTGTGATGGTATTGTCATATTACCCAGAGACGAGATACTGCTGACCTTCGAGATACCGGAACAGAACTCTGCGCCGGTATTCGCGATACGGGGCTACATGTTCTTCTCACGTGGCTACTACCAGCTGTACGAAGAGGGGTAACTCTCTACTCTCTCATCCTGAATATCTCACTCTTCGGGGGGCTCAGTTTCTCACTGCAGTGAGTGAATATTTCTGATGCTGGTTAGCGTGATAATTTCGGGTGCGACTGCATACGTCGAAGACACACCGTACGATATAGAGGGAAGTGATAATCAGGATAATTACCCTTGGATAACTCAACAGCCGGATGACGATGTTCTGTCAGATTATTTGCTGCCTATACTTATCGTTGTGATCGCAATTGTCGCGATACTCGTGGTTACCATAGTCCAAAAGAAAGGAGCGGATTAAAATTTTACCCATGTGGTGCGATAACTGAATGATTTACACGGATCAGTCGCTTTGTATACTACCCTCTAAGAAAATCGCTAACTGAGTGCTCTCCACTATAGACTCTGTTGTTTTCAAGCAAGTTGCGAATTTTGCAAATGAGTGAGAATCGGAAAATTGAAAAAGGCGATAAATCATTCGCTTTGAAAGAATCTAACAAAATAGCCTTTTTTTGCCTTTTGTGGGCAAATGTTTTATATATATGTAAATGTTTAGTGGTATCGAATAATAATTCACGGAGAGTATATTGATGGATTCGATTGTAGAAGAAGCCCTATCCCGTACGACCACCCGACGACCGAAGGAAGAGAAGTCACGTGACGTGCGTGACCTATCTGCCGATGATAAAGAACTGCAGGAGATACTGTCTAGTCTTAAAACCGATATAAAGATAATAGGTATAGGCGGAGGCGGTTCCAATACCATTGACCGGATGTCAGATGAAGGTATTCTAGGTGCGAAATTGATCGCTGCAAATACAGATGCACAGCATCTACTTACCGTTCATGCCCAAAGAAAGATATTACTCGGTAAGAGAAAAACAAGGGGTCTGGGTGCAGGTGCACTACCCCAGGTCGGTGCTGAGGCCGCTGAAGAGGCAAGAGAGGATATCAGCGCACTTCTTGAAGGTACTGACCTTGTGTTTGTAACATGCGGTCTAGGTGGTGGCACAGGCACCGGCGCAGCACCGGTTATTGCAGAGATAGCAAAGAATCAAGGCGCTCTTACGGTAGCAGTTTGTACCACACCTTTCAAAGCCGAAGGTGCCTCCAGGATGGAGAACGCTCATTGGGGGCTGGGTAGATTGAAGACCGTTGCAGATACCGTCATTACCATCCCCAATGACAGATTACTTGATCTTGTTCCACGGCTTTCAATAAATAAAGCTTTCAAGGTGGCTGACGAGGTATTGACACGTTCCATAAAGGGCATAACCGAGATAGTCACAAAACCTGGTCTGGTGAACCTTGATTTCAACGACCTCAAGACCATCATGGAGGGCGCAGGCGTTGCCATGATAGGGCTCGGAGAGGACGATTCGGAGAACCGGGCGGAGAAAGCCATAGAGGAGGCTATCAATTCGCCGTTATTAGAGGTGGATATTAGCCGCGCCAATGCAGCTCTAGTCAATGTAGTCGGCGGTAATGACATGACCATCTCAGAGGCCGAGAAGGTAGCGGAGATAGTGGAGACCAAGATCGGCGATAACGCAAGGATCATCTGGGGTGCGTCTGTTGAACCTACTCTTGATAAATCACTCAGAGTTATGGTCGTCATAACTGGTGTGAAGTCGAAACAGATATTTGGTCGGGAGTCCGGTATGAGTAAGCAAGGTATACAGAGTGTTGCATGAGGTTAAGCAGATGGACATATTGGAGAGATCCTGGAAGATACAGCGGAAGATAGAGGAAAGGGCCAGTAGGATCGGGAAGGGCAAATACGGTCGTGTACTCAAGATGGCTCGAAAGCCGGATTCTGAAGAATATACGAAAACCCTTTCGATCTGCCTGATAGGTATATTGATCATAGGCGGTGTAGGTTTTCTAATATACTGGCTATTCGAAAATATCCCTAATTACCTCTCCGTGTATATTTAAAGAGTGTGATGATCATGGGTCTTCTTGAAGATTTTATCGAGGAAGAGGTGAAGGAGGAGCGAGAGGAGAAAGAAACCGAGGTAATCGACGAAAGATACGGCGGTATACGCCTTGAAACCGATAGTAAATACGAGATGGTCTCTACCAAAAAACCGGCATATTATAAGGTAAGAGTGGTAAATGATACCTCCGTGGACCAAGATGTGAATCTCGAAATAAAAATGCTTTACAGTGCGGAAACGGAACGCGGAGTGGTCTGGAAGACAACTGTTGACGGGAAAATATTATTGTCAGATCAGGAAGAAATCTTTACGAAGGATATCAGCATCCCTGAGGGAGAGGAAAAGGTCCTTCCTATATCCGTTGAACCTCCACCGGGAGCCATCTACGGAGAGAAGTTCGAAGTTATCATCGATGCGACCTCCAAAAGGGACCAATTTCTGTCCGATTCCATCACATTGATCACCATCGCAAAACCTACGATCATCGCGGTGAAGACACAGATAGGTCAGGAGAAGAATATAGCTGATTATCTGGCAGGGATGGCGAAAAGACAGGATATTGGAATATATTCCATATTGAGCCCCATGCCAGTTAAAGGTTACATATTCCTTGAAGTGATGAGTCCTGAGCTTATAGACGAAGCGGTCAGCGGGTTACGAAAGGTGAGAGGCGTGGTTGAAGGAGAAAGCAGCATAGAAGAGATAGAACATTTCCTGACGCCAAAACTTGCAGTGGAAGGCATCGCAGAAGGAGATATCGTAGAACTTTCAGCCGGTCCTTTCAAAAGTGAAAAGGCAAGAGTTATCAAGATAGACGAGACCAACGATGAGATAACCGTAGAATTGTTCGAAGCTACAGTTCCCATACCCGTAACGGTTAGGGGAGATCACGTGAGGGTCTTGGAGAAAGAAAAGAATATATAAAGGAGTTGATTTATAATGCCAACAGAGACGATCGAAGCACTCGTGGATGGTGGTGAGGCCACTGCCGGACCGCCTTTGGGTCCTTTACTGGGTCCTTTACAGGTAAACATAATGGAGATAATAAACGCCGTGAATGAGAGAACGGCGAAGTTCAAGGGTATGAAAGTTCCCATCACCATAAGCATCGATACCGGAACCAAGGAGTACGATATTAAGGTGGGAATTCCACCCACATCGGCACTCATCCTTGAAAAGCTCGGTATCGAGAAGGGCAGCGGGAATCCCTTGACTCATAAAGTGGCCGACCTGAGCATTCCAGAGGCAAAGGAGATAGCCGATATGAAGTCCGACGACCTTCTTGGAAACACTCTTAAATCTAGGGTAAAAGAGGTCATCGGCACCTGCGTTTCAATGGGGATAACGGTGGAAGGAAAACCGGCCCGAGAAGCTCAGAAGGCTTTAGATCTTGGTGAATTCGATAACTATTTCGATTAGATCAGTTCAAAACTACCTTTCTAGCCTTACCCTTTGATATCAGTACGTTAGCGATATCCTCTCTAAGGGTGACTACGTCTTCTTTCTTCAGATCGTAAGTTGTTTCGAGGTCTACGAAAGCGGGCATATCTTCTATTACATGGATCAGAATCTCTCCCGTGTCGGTATCGTCTTTTGTGTCTGTCGGCACCTCCTTTTCTCGAGTTTCTTTCTCCGTATTTTTCTCTTTCGGGATATCTTCCATTTTTTCATCGATAGGAGGTTCTTCCTCATCTGCGCTCCTTCGATAACCGCCGTAGAAAATTTCTTCTTTAATATTTTTTAAAAGTACCTTCATGTCGTTGAAGAACTCACCTTCTCTATCCGTCATCATGCCCATCTTTACCTTTTCAACGCCACTGAACTGGTGAAGAGAGGAAAGTGAGATTTTTTTAATCCTCAGAATAAAAAGCCTTTCGGATATCTTTTTGGCTTTGATATACTCCCTTCGGAGTCTCTCATTTTCACTCGAAGTAGAAACCCCCATATCCTCGAGTTTGTCCTTTAGACCGTTCAGATATCTTCTAAAGTCAGAGTAAAAATTCTGTTCTAGAGGGGTCAGTGTTTTAGATGATTTTTCATCTTCAAGCGCGTTAAGCAGTGTCTGCAACTGGAAGTCTTTGTCTGCCATCTATTTTGTATGGGCGCACCCCGTAATATCCTTTTCGGAATGTGTCGGGATATCCAAGGTTTGTTTGGATCATCCAAAGCGTGTACCACAGCGAGGACACACAAGGGTGTCTTCTTCTATGTGCTCCCTGCAGATGGAACACGCATAGATCATTATCCCGTCGTGCTCCTCTTCCAACAACTCCGCCCCGCACTTTATGCACTCGAAATCGTCAGGGACAAGTCCTCCGCAGAAACGACATTCTACCAAGATATCGATATAGCCCGGGTTTTCTTCTTCACTGCTCATATGTACCACAAATCACCATTAACATATTAATCCTTTTCCCCTTCGCCTTTCACCGTTATCAAACCCCACTTTCCCGTGGATATCTGCAGGCCATACCCTTTGTCTTGGACGTATCCGTTGACCACGGTAAGTTCGCATCCCATGACTATATCTTCGCCGAGCCGTTCCGTATCGTCGTCCCAGAAAACGATCTTCACCGAGCCCTTTCCATCATCGATGCGTACGTTCCTAACCTTACCTTCTCCTCCCTTTTTTTTGAAGGTTCGTAGAACGCCCAGGTCAACGACCCTACCGATGACGGTTGCACTTTCACCAGCCCTTAAATCGCTTATGTTCTTTATTATTCCGTCGTTCCTGCCTTCTTCGGCAACGATGAGGTGTGCCAGCAATTCGTCGTCGAAAAGGCCGTCGTACAACTCGCTTTTTGCCTCTATATCTGCCAAAAATTCCTCTCTATCGTAGATATCCTTTATGGATTCGTAGTGCTCTTCTACAGAACTCATCTAGTGTGTATACACTCGAACACTTAAATCCTTTCGGAGGATAGGACGCAGTATCCGCCCTTTTAGATCAGTCCTTGGTCCAGCATGGCCTTGGCTACCTTCATGAAGCCGGCCACATTGGCACCCATGACGAAATTCTTTTCGTCTCCGTACTTTTTTGCATGGGACGAGGTGGTTGCGTAGATGTTCTTCATTATTGTTTGCAACTTGTTATCCACTTCATCGAAGGTCCACGAAAGTCTTTGAGAGTTCTGTGCCATCTCAAGACTGCTCACAGATACACCGCCGGCGTTGGCCGCTTTTGCCGGTCCGAAGAGTACATCACTTTTGAGTAATATCTCGATAGCTTCCGGGGTTGAAGGCATGTTGGCTCCTTCAACTACCGCCATAACGCCGTTATCTACGAGGGTTTCTGCATCGTCAGCGTCCAGCTCATTCTGAGTGGCACACGGCAGTGCGATATCACACTCGTACTTCCACGGCCTTCCTCGATCAACGTATTCTACATCGTACTCTTCGGCGTACTCTTTGATACGTCCCCGACGTATGTTCTTCAACTCCGTCACATACTCAAATTTTTCACGGTCGATGCCTTCCGGATCGTATATCACACCGGTGGAATCGGAAAGGGTGACCACCTTTGCGTCCATCTGGAGGCATTTGTCAAGAGCGAACTGTGCCACGTTACCGGAACCGGATATGGTAACGGTTTTTCCCTTGATGTCCTCACCGAAATCTTTCAGCATCTCCTGGGTAAAATATACAAGGCCGTATCCCGTAGCTTCCGGTCGTCCGAGAGAACCGCCCCATTCGGGTCCTTTGCCAGTAAAAACACCTTCAAAGCGATTTACTAGCTTCCGGTATTGACCGAACATGTATCCGATCTCTCTAGCACCTACGCCTATGTCGCCGGCTGGAACGTCGGTATCCGGACCGATGTGCCGGTACAATTCGTTCATAAAACTCTGGCAGAAGCGCATCATCTCGGCATCGGATTTACCTTTAGGGTCAAAGTCAGAGCCGCCTTTGCCTCCACCTATTGCAAGGCTGGTGAGGGCGTTTTTAAAAATCTGCTCGAAGCCCAAAAACTTGATTATACCCAGATAAACGGAGGGGTGGAACCTGATGCCTCCCTTGTAGGGGCCGATGGCACTGTTGAATTGCACTCTGAATCCACGGTTTACATGTATCTCACCGTTATCATCCATCCAGGGCACTCGGAACATGATCTGTCTTTCGGGTTCGACTATACGTTCCAAGATCCTCGAACTCACGAACTCCGGATGCCTGTCAAGCACAGGTTCGACGGATTCTAGAACCTCTATTACCGCCTGATGAAATTCCTTTTCACCGGGGTTCCTATCCACAACTTGCTGGTATACGTTATCTATCATTGACATGGTTATTTCTCCTTTTTTCGCCCCAATGGTGGGGAATCCATCAAATAGGGTGTCGGATTTAAGGCTTTCGATATTCTTCACAGGTCACGCACGATATCGGTAGGCAAATCTTTTAATATTCCTTATTTCTTCCCGCCACCGAGGTTCTAACATGCATAAGATAACACACATGGAAGAGTTAAATGAAGAGATGACCTTGATAGAGGTAGAGGCACCATTGGTGTCCACGAAAATAAAACCTGGGCAATTCATCGTTCTGAGGATGCATGAGAAAGGCGAGAGGATACCACTTACATTCTACAAAAAGGACGAGGAAAAGGGAACAGTGTCCATGATATTCCAGAAAGCGGGTAAAAGTACCCATGAACTTTCAACATACAAGGTAGGCGATGAGATACGGGATGTGGTGGGACCCATGGGCCGGCCGGCGAAAATAAAGAATTACGGAACAGTGGTATGCATCGGTGGCGGGGTCGGCACCCCGGAAGTTTTCCCGGTGGCCCAAGCACTACAAGAAGCGGGAAACGAAGTGATCGTCATTGCAGGATTCAGAACGAAGGATCTGGTGATATGCGAGGGAGATATAGAAATGGCATGTGTCAGCGAGTTCCATGTGACCACGGACGATGGTAGCTACGGGAGAAAAGGTTTCACCAGTCATGTCCTCGAGGAACTTTTGAACGAGAGGAAGATAGATCTCGTCCATACGGTAGGACCGCCAATCATGATGAAAGTGATCGCGGATATAACGAAAAAACACGGCGTACGTACCCGAGCAAGTCTAAACTCCGTCATGCTCGATGCAACAGGCATGTGCGGTTCATGCAGGGTGGAGGTGGGCGATGAGATGAAACTCGCATGTGTAGATGGACCCGAGTTTGATGCGCACAAGGTGAACTTCAAAGAACTGATGGCAAGGACAACGATGTTTCAAAAACAAGAACAAGAGGCACTTGCAAGATGGAAAAGAGAACACGGGGGGTGCTGTGAATGAGCCCCGAAACCAAAAGGATACCCGTTCCGGAAAGACCTCCGGAAGAAAGAAAACATGATTTCGACGAGGTCCCCTTAGGTTACACACCTGAACAAGCCATAGCTGAAGCGAAGAGATGCTTGAAATGCGGTAAGAGCCCCTGTGTCGCCGGATGTCCCGTGGAAATCGATATACCCGCATTTGTAACAGAGATAGTTGAAGGCAATTTCAAAGAAGCGTTGAAGATGATGAAGGAGTACAACTGTATCCCGGCTGTAACAGGGAGAGTTTGTCCTCAGGAAGAGCAGTGCGAAGAGGTGTGCGTGATGGGAAAGATGGGGGATCCCATCAATATAGGTAAACTCGAAAGATTCGTTGCGGATTATGCCAGGGAAAACAACCTAGAAGACATCCCAGATATAAAGGAAAAGAAGGATGAAAAGATCGCCATAATCGGGTCCGGGCCCAGCAGTGTAACCTGTGCAGCAATGCTCGGTAGGGAGGGATATCAGGTCACCGTCTTCGAAGCGCTCCATGAACCAGGCGGCGTATTGAAATACGGCATCCCCGAATTCAGACTGCCTAACAAGGTTATAGATCACGAACTCGATTATCTGATAAAACTCGGCATTGAGATCAAGGTAAACCATATAGTGGGACAGAATATCACACTCGAGGAGATCGAGGAGGACTACGATGCCATCTACGTTGCAACGGGTGCCGGGTCCCCCCGTTTTCTTGGGGTAGAGGGAGAGGACCTAAAAGGTATATACTCTGCCAATGAATTTCTCACCCGAATAAATCTTATGAAGGCATACCGATTCCCCGAATACGATACACCCATAACGGATATGAAAAAAGTCGCAGTGATCGGTGCCGGTAACGTAGCCATGGACTCCGCTCGCTCGGCACTGAGACTGGGTGCGGAAAGCCACATCGTCTATCGACGTAATATGGATTATTCTCCCGCCAGGGACGAAGAAATCGAGCACGGAAAAGAAGAGGGCGTTCAATTCGATTGTCTTTGTATGCCGCTAAGATTCATAGGTGAAGACGGATGGTTGAAGGAGATCGAACTTCAAAGATGTGAGCTATGCGAGACCGACAAGAGCGGTAGACCGAGACCGAAGGCTATTGAAGGGTCTGAATTTAAGGAGAGCTTCGATACAGCTGTCATTGCCATTGGACAGGTACCGAATAAGGTCTTTTATGAGAACGCAACCGGAGTGGATGTGAACAGATGGGGCGGGATCATTATCGACGAGGAGACACGTATGACCACACGAGATGGCGTGTTCGCCGGTGGAGACGCGGTGTCGGGTGCAGCTACAGTGATACTTGCTATGGGTGACGGACGAAAAGCCGCCAAGTCCATAATTAAATACATCGAACAAAAAAGCCGTAAATAGTATAAGGTCAAAGAGGTTTTACACATCGTGCGGTCTTTTATAGTCGTATAACGATGTAATGATGGGGCGAAGAAGTGCCTGAACACAAAAAGTTATAATCCGCGCTCTCATTTTGAACATTATGGAAATACGCGAATTAGCCGCTCAGAAGCAGTATGCCGACAAAAGAGACGACCTCGTATCCACATGGAAGGGAGAGGAGCTTCTAAACGGCGAACTGACCAGCTCTTTTACCGTGATAATGCGAACCCGGGGCTGTTCCTGGGCACACAGATCCGGATGCCTGATGTGTGGCTATCACACAGCCTCGAATCCTTCTATCGAACCTGAATCATTGTTAACACAGTTGGAAACCGCACTATCTCGATACGATGGTGAAAAGCTGGTGAAGATATACACATCCGGCAGCTTTCTTGATAAAAGTGAGGTGCCTGCAGATGTCGCGGCGGCCATATTGTGTGGCTTCAAGGCAAAAAGGATAACCGTTGAATCCCGGCCGGAGTACGTTAATACCGATATAATGGAGGACTACAGCGCATGTACGGATCAACTGGAGATTGCTATCGGTCTGGAATCAGCTAACGATTTCATATTGAAACACTGTATCAACAAAGGATTTACCGTAGATGACTACCGTCGTGCAAGAGAGGTAATACTTTCCCAAGGCTCTCACCTTAGAACCTATCTACTGCTGAAGTCCCCCTTTCTCACAGAGATGGAGGCCGTGGAAGATCTTGCATCGTCCATATCCGCAGTTTCGAATCTCCCTAACATCATCTCCGTCAACCCACTCAACGTACAGAAAGACACTCTTGTGGAAAGGTTATGGTATCGGAGGGAATACAGGCCACCGTGGATATGGTCTTTGTTCGAGGCTATCCTCTCGTCGGATACAAGCTGTCAACTGGTGATATCAAAGGCAGGGGTCGGTTCAAAACGCGGCGCACATAACTGCGGGCAATGCGATGAAGAATTGGTCAAAGTGATAGATAGATTCAATCTTACCCAAGATAAGAATATATTGAAAGATAGTTTTTCACTCTGTAATTGTACTGAAAAATGGTCTTTACAAAAGGACATCGGGCCGATGCTTCATCACAGAGGTTCTGCGGAGATACTAAGCCACAGATACGCTGGATATCTCTGAGTGCCTCATCATTATCATGCGCGCTATGGACAGATTACGTCCTTTTTTACCGATGGCACGTGCCTTGTTCTCCGGCTCGACCTCTACGGTACCGTGCTTTACACCGTTCTTATTGATGATGTCTATGTTCTTTACGCCGTAACTGTAAAATATATTCGTGAGCAGCCTCTCCGGGTCATCTGCATGTTCTATCACATGAACGTTACGTCCGATCTTACTGCTCACGCTGGTGACGTTTTTACCTCCCTTTCCTATGGCTTTCTCGATGTCTCCCTTTTTAACCAGGAAAATCACCTTCTCGGGTATATCGATACAATCTACCACCTTTGCACCGGTTACATCCTCAAAAAGAGACAGATATCTAAGGGTTTTTTCAGTGAATTTGATCTGATCCATATCTCAACCCTCTATGAGAGATAATATGCTCGATTCACCAGGTTCGATCACGGCTAACGTCGACATTGAGAACGGTTTTCCCGCTGCGGAGCCCAGGTCGTGTCCATTTCCCTTGTAGCGGTATATATCTATTCTTTTATACTTTTTTCTTTTGAGCTCTTTATCGGGACAGTTGTTGGCGACGATTATCAACTTTGCCTCTTTTTTTTCCGCAGCACATTTTACTTCCTTTGTTCCAAAAACCGTTCTACCGGTATTAACTACTAATCTGATTGCTCTATTTACATCCATTTTTGTACCTCCGTTTGGTGATAAGTATTGTAGAATTATTCATCTGTAACGGCCTCCGAGGTTTTACCGGGTGTGTATTTTACCTCTATCGCCCCGGTGCCTTGGGTGATAGGCTGGCCCACGATGATGTTCTCCGTCACCCCGTCCAGGCGGTCTATCTCTCCTACGATTGCCGCCCTTAGTAGATGCGTACTCGTTATCTCAAAAGCCGCCCTGGCGAGAACACTGGTCTTCTTCCCGGAGATACCATGTCTTCCGATGGCCTTCACACTACCCTCATTCGTCATCATATCTGCCACAAGCATTATGTGACGTACATCGACGTCGAGTCCCTGTTCGTTTAGGGTATCCATGGCCTCTTTTATTGTGGAGTTCCTAGCGGCCTCTATACCCAAAACATCGCATATCTCCTTAGGACTATTGGACGTCGTTTTCTCAATATCTACAAGGTCCATCTTCAGTGCGCCCTCAAGGTTGGATCCCTCGGTGTAGATGATGCATTCATCTCCCGTATCTCTAATGATAGCTCTTTTCACCCCGTCTAGACCTTTTATCTTGGCATTTTTCGCCTCTTCAACCGTGGTGTGAAGAACGGCATATTTTCGTTCATCTTCTTCCAATGTTATTTGTACTTGTTTACCCTCTTTCGTCACGTTACCTTTCACACGCCTGGTCTTTTTCAGGCGCTCTACGATGGTATCGAGGTCGATATTGTCCTCCTCGACCTTTTTCATATAAGGTTTTATGATCGCCTTCATGTCCACTAAGTCTATCTCCACATCAGCTATATCTATCAGGTGTGTCTCCTCTAAATCAAAGGCTAATTTCTTTGCTTTATCTCGGTCCTTTTTAAATTCTTCTTTCAAATATACTTCCATCATAGGGGTGCTGGGTACTTTTCGCGCATCCACTATCTCTATCATCCTCGGCAGACCTTGTGTGACATTGACCTCTGCAACACCTGCATAGTGAAAGGTTTTCATGGTCATCTGGGTGCCGGGTTCTCCTATGGATTGTGCACTTATGATACCTACAGATTCTTTGGAATCTACAAGTCGATTTTCGAACCTGTCGTTTATCAGTTCCATCATAAGCGGATAATCTTTTTTGGATATGTTCTTTTCTTCGATCTTATTCGCGGCGTCCCTGAATATGGTATAGGGTAGATCATATCCCTCTTTTTCACAGAGCTTCTGGAGTTCATTCGCAGTATCGGATAAAGGTGGTATCTTTTCAGGTATATCGATTTTAACTTTAGTCTTTTTCTTTGACTTCTTTTTACCACCTTTTTTTCCACCTAGCTTTTTATGTACCTCTTTGGCCTTTGCTTTCCCCAATACATCGGTGAGCTCTTTCAAAGATGCTTTCTTCACATCGGCGAGGAGATAGCCTTCATCTGCAAGTTTGGTAGCGGATTTTTCGTCCAAACCCCTTCTTATCAATGCATTGACGGTGTTTTTGTTTGCCATGATTATCCACTCCTCCTTTTGATGGCATTCATATCCATGATTATGTCGTCCATATCAATGGATTTGCCTTTGATACTCCGCATGGGGTCCACCCCGTCTTCACCGTATTTGAACTGGATTATGGTGTCGGCAGTGTTTCTAACTGTTGCATCGTCATAAACCATGAGATCTTCAAGGGCGTTAATCAGCCTTCTCTGCATGTACCCCGATCTACTTGTTCTTACTGCAGTATCCACGAGCCCCTCTCTTCCTCCCATACTGTGGAAGAAAAATTCGACGGGGTTCAATCCTTCTTTATAAGAAGATTTTACGAAGCCTCTCGCTCCGGCACCCAATTCTCCCTTCTCGAAGTGAGGAAGTGTTCGTTGATCATAGCCTCTATTCGGTCTCTCACCTCTGATTGCCTGCTGGCCTAATGCTCCGGCCATCTGGGTGAGGTTAAGTGTACTCGCCCTTGCTCCAGTCCTTGCCATCTTAACCGCGTTGTTTCCAAGGCCGAGATGTTTGCTTGCTATCCTTCCCGCGTTATCCCTCGCCTTTCCCAGTTTCTGAAGAGCCATAACTTCAAGAGTTTCCTGAAGAGTGCGTCCGGGCATCTGCTCCAGTTCTCCTTCGCGATAGGCCTCCGCCATCTCCTTTACCTCTTCCTCCGCTTCAAGAAGTGTATCTTCTATCTGCTTGATAGCCATCTTTGGTAGATCCTCGTCCTGTATGGACGTAGTGAATCCTTTCAGGGTTATTACGCCCAAAGCGAGGGTTGTAATACGGTCTATGAAGGTCCTTGCTTCTGTGGTTCCGAAATCCCTAGCTATCTTATCCACTATGTCCCCTTTAAACGCACCCACCGCACGTTCGTCTATTGTGCCTGTTATCAACTTACCGTCTTCTATGACGATGAATGCGTCGTTCTCGCAGTCCCTTTCTTTACATGTATCGCAACTTTCACATATGGATGAACGTAACTGAATATTGAAGCCTTCCGGTAAGAAGTGGCTGAATATGTCTTTACCCTGCCACATCCTCTCCCCATCGACGGTTATCGCTTCCGGCGATCCTTCTGTCACCAGGTTGGAGAATATACTCACCACTTCTCTCCTGGTGAAGAGTGGGTTCTTGTGTGTTAAGTAAAACAATCCCGTTATGTGGTCCTGTATAGCACCGATGATCGGTCCCCCGAAACGTGGTGATAGTATGTGTTCCTGCACAATCATCATAACCTTTGCCTCCGCTCGCGACTCCTCGCTTTGCAGCACGTGCAGATTCATTTCGTCACCGTCAAAATCAGCGTTATAGGGCGGGCAGACGGCCAGGTTTAGCCTGAATGTCTTACCGGGAACCATCTTAACTTCGTGTGCCATCATGGACATACGATGTAATGAAGGCTGTCTGTTGAACAGGACGATATCGCCGTCCATCAAACCCCTTTCCACGGTGAATCCCACTTCCACCTTTTCCGCCACGGTCTCCGCGTTGGTTTCAGTCAATCGTATCCTCCTACCATCCGGTCGTATGATATAATTGACACCCGGTGTGTATTTACCCCTAGATAGCGGCGTCGGTCCCCGGAGGATCATTTCACGTATAAATTCAATATTTTCTTCGGTCACCTTCATCGGTACTGTCAATTCGCGGGCGGCCCTTACGGGAACACCTACCTGATTGATGGACAACCAAGGGTCTGGAGATATGACGGTTCTCGCTGAAAAGTTAACTCGCTTACCACTCAGGTTTTGTCTGAACCTACCGTCTTTACCTTTGAGTCGCTGTATCAATGTTTTAAGTGAACGTCCGCTACGGTGTCTCGCAGGGGGTATTCCGGATGTCTGGTTATCAATGTAGGTTGTTACATGGTATTGTAAAAGGTCCCATAAATCTTCGACAATAAGCTGCGGTGATCCTACATCCCTGTTCTCCCTCAAACGGTGATTGATCCTTAATATATCGACGAGTTTGTGGGTTAAATCGTCCTCGGAACGATCTCCGGATTCGAGGGTTATGGAAGGTCTGACAGTTACAGGTGGTACCAGTAGGACCTTAAGAACAAACCATTCAGGCCTTACGAAATTCGGGTTGAGCCCCAAGGGTATCAGATCTCTGTCGGGTATCTTCTCGAGTCTAGCCCTCACTTCTTTAGGCGTTAACTTCGTATTCTCTTCCCTGAAAGTAGTCGGCTTGTCCAGCATTATCTTCATCTGTTCCGCATTGCAGTGTGGACAGATGCTGTTCTTTCTAGCGGCAAAGGCAATCTCTTTTGCCAGTTTGCGCACATCGAGTGGATCTCCTCCTAGTTTCTTCAAGTTATCTATCTCATCGATGTAAATCTCACGTTCTTCATCGGACAATAGGATCCTACCACATTCACTGCATGTGGATCGGAGTAATTTCTTTATCTCCTTCACATAGCCTACATGGATAACAGGCATGGCGAGTTCGATGTGTCCGAAATGGCCGGAACACTGGTCTACCCTGCCCCCACAACTTTTACATCTGAGACCGGGTTCGATCACACCTAGGTGAGTGTCCATCAATCCCATCTCTATGGGGAATCCGTCGTCGTCATAAGTATCAGGTGTGATGATCTTCGTTGCCGATAGTTTTCTTATCTCGTTGGGAGACATGTAAGCGAACCTTATGGCTCCCACTCTTTTGGTGATACCCCTTCTGATCATTTTAAATCCTCCAGCTGCAGCCTCATGGTTACTCCAAGTGATCTGAGTTCATCCATCAACAATTTGAAAGCGTAGCTTGTCTGTATCTTGTGCACGTTGGTGCGCTCACCACATACGGTGCATCTCAGCTCACCGTTACTGTCCAGCATTGCGATGTGCCCACAACTGGGTTTTCCGCAGACGTACTCCGTCGTACCGTCGGATTGATCCAGCAGCCGGTCTTTTATTACCATGGCTGCACCGTGCCCTATAAGACAGTCCCGCTCCATCTCACCGAATCTAAGACCTCCTTGGCGCGAACGCCCCTCGGTGGGTTGTCTGGTAAGTATCTGTACGGGCCCTCTGGACCGCATGTGTAGTTTACCGGAAACCATGTGGTGAAGTTTTTGATAGTATATCACACCAACGAAAATTTCGGCCTGTAGTAGTTTTCCTGATCTGCCGTCGTAGAGCACTTCGGTTCCGTTGTGCTTGAATCCCGAGTCTTTAAGGGATTTCCGTAGTGATCTTTCCTTTTCACCGCTGAATGGTGTTCCGTCAACGAACCGTCCTTCCAAAGAACCTACTTTACCGCCCAACATCTCTAAAACATGGCCTATCGTCATCCTTGACGGTATAGCATGGGGATTCAGTATGAGATCCGGGACCAATCCTTCTTCGGTAAAAGGAAGGTCTTCGGGTTCCACAAGTTTTCCGATCACACCTTTCTGGCCATGCCTAGAAGCAAATTTATCGCCCAGCTCGGGTATCCTTTGGTCTCTTACCTTGGCCTTGACTACCCTACTGCCGTCTGATGATTCAGTGAGCATTATGGAATCTACCCATCCCTTCTCCCTAGGTCGTACTATCTTGGATGTCTCCCTTCTCTTTTGGGGTGCCATGAAATCAGTGTCCTCTTCAAGGAAACGCGGCGGCGAGGTCTTTCCCACCAGCACATCTCCTCCGTTGACCTTTACCTCGGGACTTATGAGCCCGTCTTCGTCGAGATGCTGGTAAAATTGATCGCTCCTAGCACCTCTTACATCCGGGTCCGGTATCTCAAAGTGATCTTCCTGACCTCCGGGGTATCTCCTCTCTTCGGTGGTATATGTTCTAAAGAAGGTAGATCTACCCAGGCCTCGGTCGATGGATGCCCGGTTGAATACGAGTGCGTCTTCCATGTTGTAGCCGTGGTATGACATGACTGCTACTACGAAGTTTTGGCCAGCAGGACGTTCATTGTAATTAACAAAATCCATAGACTTTGTTTGTAGCAATGACAATTGAGGGTAGTGGAGCAGATGTTCTCTTGTGTCAGGTCTGTTCCTGTAGTTTGACGAGGGCAGGCCTAGAGATTGTTTCATCATGTTCGAACCCATGGTGCATCGAGGTGCGGCGTTATGGGGTGCGTAGGGGATGAGTCCGGCCGCCGCCCCGAGTATCAATACCGGGTCCAACTCAAGATGTGTGTGGTCATTATTGAGCTTCAGAGGGCTTTTCATCACCTCTCCGCATATCTTGCATTCCAGTTCAGCTTCCTCCTCACTACCTATATTCTTCCATATAAGATCCACTACAGACAGCGGTTTACTACATCCTGTGCAGCTATCAGGCATCTCAAAGGGCTCCATGCATACGTAAGTATCTTCTTCTTCCTCGGTATCCATCCATTCCATGACACCTTTATCAAAAAGATGTTTTATTCCTATCTTTTCATCAGCAAGATCATTCATCATGTCGGAAGTCAACTTCAGTTTGCCGTCTTCAACGATAAGAAGCGGTCTCCGAACACGACCCCCGTCCGAATTGATGATGACCTCACCCATATTCTCGTCGTATCTTACATTAACCTGATCCGATAGAGTTCTCATCCTTCTCTTCTTTCTGATTTTATTCACAAAATCAACAGGTTTTTCAACAATACCCACGATATCACCGTTGAGAAACACTTTTACAACGTTTTTATCGCCTTCACCTATATTTTCCAACCCTATATCATACAGTATCCAAAGCACATCCATGGGTTCGGCACCCCTGGAAACATCGATTATCAGCGCCGAGGTCTTGACCAGACCACAGTTCTGCCCTTCGGGTGTTTCATTGGGACACAGTCTTCCCCATTGTGTAGGGTGCAGTTCTCTTGCTTCAAAGTGTGGTTGACTTCGGGAAAGAGGTGATTTTACACGCCTAAGATGGCTTATGGAACTCATGTTGGTGGTTCTGTCAAGTAACTGAGATATACCTGTACGGCCGCCTACCCAGTTTCCCGTTGCCATAGCATGTTGTATTTTGTTAGACATAAGGTCCGGCCTTATGGACGAGCTCAGGCGTATCTCACCTTTCTTCGAGTAATTTCTTTCAAGTTGATATTTTAGATCCTTCAGGAGGTTCACTATCGAGACACGGAAAAGGTCCCCTATAAGGTCGCCTGAAAGTTTTATACGCTTGTTGGCATAATGATCCTTATCGTCGGGGGTTCTCTTACCTGTAGCGAGTTCAAGTATTCCCCTGGCCATCCGGCATAGGAAAACCGCCTTTTTTATCCTAACTCCTTCGTCGTCGCCCAGATGGGGAAGAAGAGACCTATCCAGTAGGGAATCGATTTTTCTTTTTCTGTACTCCTCTGCCTGACCTTGTGCAAACTTCCGTTCAAGATATGAGATGGCATCTTCTTGTTCGAAAATACCGTTTTGGGAGAATTCATCTTCCTCTTCACACATCTCTATGTTTGCCATCACGATGCTTATCATGTCCTCTTCGGTGACGATGGTTTCAAATATATCTTCATTACTATCAAGACCCAGTGCTTTGATCAGGATTATAAGGGGTATATACCCTCTTGTCCCCGGTATTGAGACCCGTATCAAACCATCACGCTTCTTTTCCATGACCGTAAGTGCGCGATACCCGTGTTTATGTGAGAATATTTTAACCACTTCCATCTTGCGACCGTATCTTTCCACGATCTCGCACATGATACGGTTTGACGCCATATCCTCTACGGCCATCAAACTCCTTTCGGTACCGTTGATGATAAAGTACCCTGTGGGGTCCACTGGGTCTTCGCCCAGCATCACAAGTTTATTTTTATAATCGTATGAATCGTACTTTCTATCTTCGATATCCATATCAAGGATCTCTTCCACGGTATTGTCGATGTTCATGGGGTGGAGGTTACATCTTTTAGAACCTATCATTATGGGTATCTTACCGATGGGCAACCATTCTGGCTCCCTTTCTACATCATCTTCAATTATACTGAAACAGAGTTCCAAATCTCCTTCATAAGAAAAATCTCTAAGTCGAGCCTCCATGGGTGTCAATTGATGTCTTGATCCGCTAGCCTCTAATATAGTGGGTCGATTCAATCTGATAGTACGTTCGGAGTTTGGATCTATCTGCCCGTCCTCGGTTCTTTTCCTGCCTACCCGAATTCTTATGTCCCTTCCATCAACCTTTTCCGGGTCAAGTTTGATGATACCCCAACTAACGTCATTATACCCGATGCGGACATTATCCAAAATCTTTTGCGCTCTGTTGTTCGGATTGTCTGCGGTAGGTATAAAATTATTGTAGGATGCAAGATGGTGGCTGACTATGCTTATATCTTTGAAGAAAGCATCTACTAATTCTCTCATCTTTTCTTCACGTCCTTTTGTCTCATTCTCTCTCTACAACCAAACGATATGCCTTGGATATACCTGCGGTTTTACTTATTCTCTCTACCTCTATCAATCGGCCCTTTTTTATATCTCCGTGTTTTTCGATCAATTGTTTAAGGACGGGGTCTGCTTTAAGTATTTTTGGTAACTGATCCTTTCGAGCGTCCAGTTTTTCCATTATATCTTCCTCATCTTCTTCGGGAACGAGAAGATGTACGGGTACTAAGGCATGTTTCATTACGTTCAGGCTATCCATTTTGTGTCCCCTTTTCTTTTTGTATAACGATCCATAATACATTCTCTCCATATCTCTGCATCTACATCTGGTAACCAGGGCCGTGCGTGCCCAAGTGGGCCTGTGGGGATTTTCGGGACACCCCTGATAGGTAATCCTATCGAACCCCAGACCACCTGGTTAAAAGCCAGATGCTCTATCCAGGGAAAAAGCCTATATGCTCTATCCTACCTGGCTGAGCTACAGGCCCGTGGTTTATGTGTGCGTTCTAGTTTCTAAATGTATGTACTATTTAAACATTCCCCACTAAGGGCTGAGACTTGTTAATATTTTCGGGATTCCCATTCCATTTGGGGAAAGGGTGATGTTGAAAACAATTTTTGATAATTCTAACAAAAACATCGAATAAGTATATAATTTTTGATAAATATCAAAAAGAATTGGTTGATTTGGTAGGATGAGAGAGAGAGTGCACTCTACAGCAACCAATAGTAGGCATGTTTTGCATTGAAAGGCAGTTTGATATTAACCAGGTTTCAACAGTTTAGATATCTGTAATGGTGACAAGCCAGCAAACTTGCCTGTATTGAACTCACGATCATTCCATATATAAAACAGGTTAGAAGTCCAGTTTTTCAACCCGGACAATATTTTGAATGACTTTGCCTGGAAAACAAAATCGTTGATATAGGAAAACAGTTGTTCCATCACATTGTTTGTTTCTGGAGAGAAGCCTTTTTCCAGCAATTTTCTATTCTTATTGTATTTATCTTTTAGAAAGTTCATAGCTCTTTTGGACGTATAAGTTAAACCTTTCGCCAGCATTTTTTCTAGCTTTTTCAGGATTGCTGTAGATTCAATCACACTTTCAGCCATAATCAACTTTTTACCAATTTCATAGAATGTTCTATCCTTTTTCGGTACTTTATCCAAATATCTAAAATCATCTAAATATATTCTGGATAAATTTTTCAATTGATGGAATACACAAAAAGAATGCTGTATATCTGGCATAACATTAGATACAGCATTTATAATGGCTGAATCTTCATCAGACACCATTTTTTGATATTGTTCCTACCAAATCTTTTCTTTATCCGGGAGAAAAGAGGAATCAGTACAAAATATGGTGGTCTTCTCTCGGTAATGACAAAGTCTAGTACAACCTTGTCAGAAGTAGCTACAACATACTACAACATAGATTGACTTGTACCGAACTCTTTTCCATTCACTTTCATCGAATTTTCTACCTCTGCTTTTTTCTAGAAATTTTCTCCAACCATTTTTAATCCTGTAACCATCACAGTAAATTGTGCCGTCGAATTGAACATCCGTATTCCTCAATTTTTCTAATGAGACAATACCTTTTTCCTGTTCATATTTCCACAGGGTAGAGGGACACGCAGTTCTAGTTTTTTCACCTAGATTACCAGTTAATATTTCACCCGCTGTTCGTGTGTTGAATAAACTAGTCTTTGATTCATATCGTGTATAGAATAGTTTGTCTAAATATTCATCACTGTAATTTTTACTGCCTGTAACACCAACGATATCGTCAGTATAGTATGAATCACAATCGTCGTTACTACATTGCCAATAGTTTACTGGGATCTCTAGAGTTTCATAGCTGGACAATACATATCGTTTTCTACTTTTGTTGATATGCAGTTTAGATCCACATTCTTTGCAATGTGATGGACTAATAGTACTAAACAGTGGTAAAAGGTTATCTTTGTAATTCATCAAAGGTAGATCTTTCACGATCTTTCCGTCTTCAACTCGCCTAGCTTCCTTTTTGTTTATCTTGACATTTCCTTTTCCCATTCAATCAACAAAATATCCATTGAGTCATCATTTAAAAATATTTTCTAAATGAACATGTCTGGAGTGGTTGATTGAATGTCAAGAAAAGGACATTTCTCCAGACATGCTCGTTGAACTGTATACCTTTCTCATTTAACAACTTTTCCCGAAGATAATAAAAAGTCTCGCCTAATTAGAGGAAAAATTTTATTTAGTTGATAAACCACATCGGAAAGGTATGTTCAAGTTTAGAAAGGGTCCAAAACGTGCAAGCAAAGTCCAAGAAGCACGCTTGGTCAAGACGGCTAAATGGATAGCGGATGACCCTACGAGAGTGATACCTGAGTGCAGAGGCAAATGTTTTCTTTGTAAATTCGGAAAGTCGAAGAAGTATATTGAAAAAATAGCCTCGAAAAAAGGTGATTCAAAATATCTATTAAAAGCGTCGAAAAGAGGCTCCGATCTATCCAGGGCTGTAGCCGGAACCATACTATTGGCTGATAAGGATAAGCTGCCTGTCCTCGCAACCGCAAAAACGTCACAAGGAGATATCAACTACGTTAAGGGCAGTGCCAAGGAGAAATACATGATGGGCATTCAACATTTCCATGATCCTATAATTAGATTATTTGCATACCACAGCGAAGCCAAAAGGGGATATTTTCTATACTCATGGGGAAACGAAATCGTTTGTACAGGGAAAGAAGATGACCCACCGAAAGATTATTTCGATAGTAGGATATCTGGCTTACCGTATAATTTTAGAAAAGACGGCAATACGTATTCATGCGGACACACGTATTCAGGATCGTCTCATACACATATATCCCTCATATGGAAAAGCATCGGAAATACGATTAAGGTATGTTCTAGATGTGCTAGACCCGATGTTAACCTTTTCGTACATCTTACCGAGGGCATGCTTTCCAAGGATAACACGGATCACTTTTCATTGAGGGGAAGTTACAAATTAGAATGTCGTGGAAAATGCGAGAGATGTGTATTAGATTCCTTAAAAACAATTCCTAGTGGCCTAAAAGAAAATTACTACAAAGGTGAAATATCCGATAGAAAGCTCATCAAAGGATACGATAAACACGCTCGGAATCGATTGAAGAAAAAGAAGGATCTATACGTGATAGGAAAAACTTGCTACGGACAAGATATAAACTCATTTTTTGAAGCTTTTGATTATGAGGATTGGGAAAAAGTACCGTTGAAAAAGGCGATATATAAGAGTGATAATGCGTTAGTACTAGAACAAGCTAGCATAAATGAATTGCTTAACAACATTTGGGAGAAGAAGGGCAAGAAGATCGTACACTCAATAGTTGAGGATAAGGATATGACGGAAGAGATCTACACCATGTCCGAGGAAAAAAAGTTTCTGCCAAGAGAAGTCTTAAAAGAAGCGTACAAAACTAAAGAGACTATGACTAGATTAAACGCCCTTCCAAAATTCAAAAGATTACCTCCGAAAGCTAAGTTCGCACATGAGCTTGCAGTAGTGTATAAAACCGATGGGGCGATAGAAACCGTTAATCACATAGATAACTTAGACACCGCTGATACAAGGCTGAAAGCCCTTGCATTCGGTTTCCTTGTAGCCCTCGATAAAGGAGATTCTAGAAGATGGAGATATAACACCTCAGAAGTAGATGTAGGTGAGTTTCTAAAAGATTATGTAATAAAATTGCTCGATTCAGAAGGTGATGACTATGCTAAGGCACTGCAGGAACTATTGAAAATGAGCGGCTCTACTGCAAGGATCGTTCTTAATGATGGGACTGAATTACGTTAGGAGATATGCAAGACGACGGATTACACATGGTAAGATTAAACTACCGTTTTTAGTATATAGCTCAAGGAATCGTAGTATGGATGCAATAGAATTGACAAACTCTGCAGACAAAAAGTTCTTTAAGAGGTATTTTATAAGTCGTTAACACCAGGAGATGTTTATCATGAGTTTAGAAGAAGGCGCGCGGACCGCGGTAGAGACTTGCATGAATGTTAAGAAACATGACCAGGTTGTGATCGTATGCGACGAGGGTTCGGCGCGGATAGGGTTGGCACTCCGAAAAGCAGCAAGTGAACACACACCCCATGTCAGATTCTTCAAATTAGAGGTCTATGATGACCGACCTATCAAATATTTTCCCGATGCTATTAGAAAAGCGGCCCAAGATGCATCCGTAGGTTTTTGGACGGCCAGGGCTTACGAGGGTGAACTGGAACACATCAGAAGGCCATTCATGGACGCGATACTTATAGGCGGACGCCTCGGACATCTGGTAAATGTCACTGAAAAGATCTTCGAGACTGGTATGGCAGCTGATTATACTCAGGTGAAGAAGTTCACGGATAAACTCCATGGCCTTTTACTCGATACAGAAGAAGTGAAAGTTAAGAACGAACAGGGTACCGATATCGTCGCAAGATTTAGCGATATCATCAAATGGATCCCGTCCGCAGGTATCTGCCATGAACCCGGTCACTGGCTCAACCTACCCGATGGAGAGATATTCACTGCACCTAAGAGTATAGAAGGGACGTTAGTGGTCGATGGTGTCATAGGCGACTACTTGGGTCACAAGTACCACCACAAAGACCTGCAGGAGTCACCCATCACTATCGAAATAGAAACGAAAGATCGTCCAAAATACACTAGTATACACACCGATAACGATGAGCTACTGAAGGACCTGGAAGAGTACTTGCACCGACACCCGTGTTCTAAGTACATAGGTGAGTTCGGTTTAGGGACCAATATATTCTTAGACGAACTAATCGACAACATACTGCAGGACGAAAAGTTCCCGGGAGTCCACCTAGCCTTTGGAGATACTATGACGGAAGAAACCGGCGCCCCGTGGACTTGTCCCGAGCATATGGACCTTATACACACCAAGTGTGACGTCTGGTTGGACGATAAAAAGGTGATGGAGGACGGGAAATATATCATACAACTATAAGTGACATTACTTTCTTAAAAATGAAAGCGAAACATTTTTAATGTTATTAGTTTTTGTTATCATTATAAGGCAGGTGAATGAATCACCTGCATATTTCACACGAGGTAAATATGTCTGCCAAAAAACAAGGTGGAGGCTTCCAGTCCGCTGCTGGGTTGATACGCTACTTTGATGAAGAAGAGGCAAAGGGCCCTATGTTAGATCATAGATTTATCATTATATTTGGTATCGCCTGTCTAGTAGTGATCGAATTAGCTAAATGGCAATGGCCAGTGTGAATTCTCCTTAGTACAAAAATTTTTCGCACTTTTTCTTTTTATCCTGGATTAGCTTCGAGCCCGGTTCTATTTCCAATGCGTTGTTATAGGCCAATATCGCTTCCTCAAACACCTTGCGTCCCATCAAAATATCGCCTTTTAGCTTCCATGCGCCCATTATTTGTGAATCGATTGAAAGTGCCTCGTTGACACATTGGAGAGCACCACCCCACTTACCCATGGAATGCAAGGCCTTGCCTTTCCAATACCATCCTCTTGGGTCAGAATCATCTTCATTTATCATTTGATTAAAGATAATATTTGCTTCATTGAACATCTCCTTTTCAAAAAGGACCTTGCCCTTCATCAATACAGCATCAATGAATTTACTGTCCACCTTCAATGCCTGGTTATACATCTGTATGGCCCCGCCCCAGCGTCCTTTTAATCTAGTGAGTTCGGCTTTCATGAACCAGACGCGAGGGTCTTCTTCATCAAGAGACATCGACTTATCTAGAATTCTATCAGCTTTGTCATAATCTTCCACTTCGATCAATAGTTGAGCAAGGCCTATACAGGTGTCGAAATCTTTTTCTTCTATCTCTACAGCCTTTCTAAAATTGTTTTTGGATTCGTCATACATTTTTCTATGGAGATAGAGAAAACCAAGGTTCCTTAGAGGTACGTGATCATTGCCGGAATCGGATAGAGAGTTTTTGTAGCACAGGTGGGCTTCATCTAGTAGGTCGTTCACCACCTTACTTCTGAACTCGGGCTCAAAAGCACTTATATCAGCGCATTCTGCGGTATAAAAGAATAGATTGGCAAGACGAAGGTATAGATCGGGAAACTTTTGGAATTCTCCTGCCTGATTTTTCAACTCCTCTAACGAATAGAATATTTCTGCGAAAACATCCATATCACGGGGTGAAAAAATATATTTTTTAAAATCTATATCCAGGGGGATACCAAGTTCCGTCAATATCCTGTTAAATGTTCGCTGTATGTCATCTATATCCTCCCCATCATTCAGAAGTATATCTTTGACCTCTTCCAGTGTAGTCTGGCCTGCGGTGAATTCCAATTCGTTGCCGGGACGTTCTCCGATGGTTAGAGTTGGTTCCGAATCCCTCCTGTACCTATCCAATACCGGATCTCCGATTAAAGGGCTGGATGCTATCCAAAATATATTCTTTCCAAAGAGATCCGTTGCACATTCGGTACAGATTAAGTGAACATCGCTGATGATCTTTCCACACCGAATGCAGATTGTCGTCATTGCTAGGTAGATAGGAGAAGGGTGATAAAATATTTATCCGTAACTTTTTGCGAAGTCGTTTTTAAATTCTTTGAAATTCCCTTGGGTTATTGCGAGCCTTGCCTCTTTTAACAATGAAAGTATAAAATAAAGGTTATGGACTGTAACCATACGCATCCATGATAATTCTTTAGTTTTGCAAAGATGATTGATATAGCCACGGTCATATACTTGACAGGTTGGACATCCGCAGTTATCATCTAGGGACGAACGGCTACGTCGGTATTTTGCTTTTCTTATATCTATGGGGCCATGACGGGTGAAAACCGTGCCGTGCCTTGCGTTTCTGGTAGGATAGGCACTATCGAACATATCCATGCCCCTGTCTATGGATTCGAGCAGCTCAACAGGTGAACCAAGGCCCATAAAATACCGGGGAGCCATGACAGGATATATATCATGGGCGATCTCAAGCATTCGGTACATGTTCTCCTTGGATTCTCCGATGGAGAGACCGCCTACGGCATAGCCCTGGAAATCAATACCAGCTATCTCGGAGCAGCTCTTTCCACGTAGAACAGGGTCAACACCGCCTTGGGATATTCCAAATATCACTCCATCTGTCATTCGGCATTCTTTGGCCCAGAGAGTGGTTTTTTCAACGGATGCCACCAATGTTTCTTTGTCCGCCGGATGGGGGGGGCAATAATCAAGGCACATGGCTACGTCGGTATCCAATCTGAATTGTAGTTTGACATTTTGACTAGGGGTAAGCTCGAAGACGCTGCCATCGTACTCGGATTTGAATTTTACCCTATTTTCAGATATGTCTTGTTCGAACCCCTTTCGGATCATCTGGAACCCACCGCTGTCTGTAAATATGATGCCATCCCATTTCATGAATTCGTGAAGTCCGCCCATCTCTTCTATGACTTCTATGCCGGGACTCATCAGAAGATGGTATGCGTTGGTTATCAGGGCGTGTACCCCAAGTCGTTCTAGATCTTCTGACAATAATGTTCTTACAACACCTCTTGTGGCTACAGGCATAAACAAGGGTGTTTTTGCGATCCTGCCGTCAATCGAAAGTTCACCTGCCCTTGCCCTTCCGTCATCACTTTCCAACTGGAAGTTTAACATCGTACCCCCTCGATCAACATTGCGTCTCCAAAACTGTAAAAACGGTATCCTCTTTTTCTGGCTTCTTCGTACGCAGAAAGAATCCTTTCACGGCCGACAAAGGCACTAACCAGCATTAGGAGAGTGGACTTGGGCAGATGGAAATTAGTCAGTAAGAGATCCATTCCAGATTGAAACTCGTAGCCGGGATATATGAAAAGTTCCGTTCGGCCCTTTCCAGGAGATATTTTTCCTTTTGAGGAAACAGATTCCATAGCCCTAACTGTTGTTGTTCCTACCAATATAACCCTTCTTCCATCTTCATTTGCAGAGGTCACCGCCCCGGCTGTTTCTCTACTCACCTCAAAGAATTCATCCCCCATATCATGGCTTTCAACTTCATCGGTTTTAACCGGTAAAAAGGTACCGGGGCCCACATGAAGAACAACATCGTGTACGTCCACTCCTTTGTCGGAGATTTTCTCAAGCATATCTGTGGTGAAGTGCAACCCAGCGGTTGGTGCAGCTATGGAACCCTCATCGACGGCATACACTGTTTGATATTCATCAAGAGAGGATAATTCCTCTTTGATGTACGGCGGTGTCGGCATCTTACCGTGGTGGTTCATCAAGTTTCTCGGACATCTACAATCGACTATATACCTGCCCCCAGCCAATCTTTTTCTTACCGCAACGATTTCATCTTCGACTAAAAGTTTGATACCTTCTTTTATTTTCGCACCTTTGATCAAGCATTCCCAACCTCCGTCTAACGGTTGGTAGAATAATATTTCCACACGCCCACCGGTTTCCTTCTTTCCCTCCACCCTAGCAGGAATGACCTTCGAGACATTCCTAACAAGAACATCGCCTTTCTTTAATAAGTTGGGCAGGTAATTAAAAGTCAAGTGTTTATGCTCGTTCTTTTTAAGATAGAACAATCTAGAATGATCTCTTGGACTCATGGGCCTCTGGGCTATCTGAGATCTGTCAAGATGATAATCGAAATTCGATAGTTTCATTTTTTAGCCATCACCCGACGGTATTAAAAAGTTTAGCGACTCTTGCTTCTCTTGGACCAGTATCTGATAAATAAAAACAAAGTTGCGAATATAGGTGGGAATATCAATGCAGTGTGGATGCTATCGAAGAAACCATTTCCCCCCGATATGGTTTTCAATGCCAACCATGTGAACAGCGAGCAGCCCGTAGCTAGCAGTATGATTATGATTACTTCGATGTTTTTCATGCGTATCAACACAATAATGAGTAACCGATATATAAATCTGTTTGATATTCGTACATCTACAGGAAGTTGGAAAGTAAAATAGAGTAGGGGTTGGTAAACTTTATAACACCTACTCTATTGTATGCAAAAAACCGATCAGGTTTTGTCTGACGAGAGAAGTTACGGTTACAGAGAATGAAGTACCAACTGGAGATATTGTCACCGTTAGCAACAGAATCCTTCAGCGGATTATAAGACCTCAAAGCTTTATCACAATTATAGATTTCACGAACGACCCATATTATGGAAATGATGAACGGTTTACTAAAGGTGTAAAATATCAAAAGAATACAAACTTCGCACACCAACACCTTTCGTTTATGTTGATGGGCAAGAAACAAAAAAGTCACGCAAACATTTGTTCCGACCTCCCCCTTTAACGATATCCATAACGCAATATCTAGCAGATTCTCAAAAGCAGGGACGGTTTGATAAAACTCGATATGACACTTATGGTTATAAAGTCTTTTACTTTGTTCAAAATGTTCACACTGTCCTGCCGGTCTGATACGAGAGGAAGGCTTCTATGATGTGGGAATAGAACCCACCTAGTAATCTGTAAAACCAAGGGTACGTGTTTTACACATCATTAGAGGTCCGACTTTCTTTCTAATTTCTTCAACATGTGTTGTCTATCCCATTTGCTCTAAAGATCAGTCGATTCTTCAACGCTTTGGTAAATTTTATCAATTAGTCAAATAAGCAATAAATGCAAATGGTTATCTTCATATTTTTTCTCAGGGTTCACTTTCCAACTTCCTGGATATAGGGATAATGTTTTTAAATATCACAGATATCCTTCTTTGTAACTGTGTAAGTTATGATTGATCTGTCTGTGGTTAATCAGATAAGATTTCTTACTTGTAATGAAACTCTTTCCGAACAACGTTTAGCCCCGTAGTGTAGTGGTCAATCATATGAGGCTCTGGACCTTGTAACGGCGGTTCGAATCCGCCCGGGGCTACTATTTTGAACTAGGGTATAGGGTCTTACCAAAATTGTTTATATTTTCGTGTCCCTATGGGCCTCCCTTCACATACGTTCACTCAGGGCCCATAGGGTAGTCTGGATATCCTTTCGGCCTTCGGAGCCGAGGACTGGGGTTCGAATCCCCATGGGTCCGTCCCTGCGTATTTTGGATCAAAATTAGTTGGTAGTCAGAAATCTATTACCGGTTTAAAGACTGGAAGTATTGGAGGGCCTGTTCCATCAGTTCGTAAATCAATCTGGACAAAAGATCAATTACAACAAATTGTCCGATTCTCTAGATACTAGGTATGAAACCGTAAAAAATTACATAGAATATCTTGAGATGTCCTTTCTCATAGATAAATCATATTCCTATACTGAGAACAGATTGAAGAGATACAGGAAAAACCCAAAGATATACATTTCAGATCACGGTTTTTCACATCTGGAATACATCAAAACCGGTCTCATGGTGGAGACTATGGTTTACAATCACTGGAAGCTAAGATATGAAGTATCCTACGGAACAGACGGTCATGAAACCGACATAATCTTACTCTCTGAAGATAAACTGATACCCATCGAGGTAAAGTACAAAGAAGATATAGAAAAGAGCGATATTGAAGGCCTGGTAAAGGAGATTGTTGTGACCAAAAATGATCTACAAGAAGAAAACATCGCTAAAAAACGATATTATTCGTTCCTACTTGGCTCTTTCTATTGAGTATGTGAGTCTCAAAACAAATTGATGTGTGTTAAACATGACGGAGATAGATCTGGTGTAAGTCTAAACATTATTCGGGTAAACATTGAGCTCCAGTCGTAGGCACTCATCTTTTCCATAGTCTCCTTCAACTCGTCTAAGGAGAAGGGTTTTACCAGGTAGGAATTCGATCAAAGCTCATAAGCCTTGTCGATATCCTTGAGTTCCATCGACGATGTCAGAACGAAAACCTGCATGCACTTTGGGCACGGTTGTGTTCGGATCCATCCTAGTATATCCAAACCTGATCTGCGCGGTAATTTCAGGTCCAGCAGTATAAGGAGAGGTCTTTCCTCTTTCAGATACCCCTGTACCGATTCTTCGTCCCCTCCTTCATCTCAAAGGGCGCTTCACCTTTTCAATGCACTTCAGAGGTCCCCAAGAAGTTCATTATCATGTCTGAGACATAATCTATGAAATAGACATCGGTAATGATAGGTAAGCTGTTCGGCATGCCAGTCAAGTTGCATATAACTTTGATAATAGTTGTCACATTAATTTCAAAAAATTAAAAAGAAAAAAGAGTTTTGTGGTCAGTAGTCCACTGTCCAGACTACTGCACTGTCAGTTGGATTGTGTGCCCAGTATCCCTGTCCGGGCTCGAACTCGAAGGCGTCCGGAC
>CAZAMQ010000016.1:0-30952 GCA_964486225.1 uncultured Thermoplasmata archaeon
TAGATGGGATTCAATATAAAAGTTATCTACGTTTTCTACTCTCCGAAGTACTGATCACACCACAAAGTTTATGTACGTGTGCATGAATATACAAGTGTATAAAACCTGTTCGGGGATAATATATTATGCTGGACCACGAAACCGTTGCAAGGCAAATAACTCTGTCAGATGAAACACATCCTGATAAGGAGTCCTTTTTAACATGCCTTGAGCATGCGAAGAAGATATCCAGTAACTGTTCTTTGGTAATGTGTATCGAACGGACCATGGAGCTACTAGAATGATAGTAAAATAGAAGCAAATATAATTAATAACCCTTCATCCAGTTACTGATGTTCAAAAAACCTTTTCAAAACCAAAACGTGGTATCAATATGTCGATAAACAAAGGATGTCGTAACGCTGTGGAAATATGTATGGGCATATCAAACGACGACAAGGTAATGATAGTATGTGATGATAATACACTGTCCATTGGAAAGAAACTAGACAATTATGCATCTAAGAAAACTCAGGACGTACATTTATTCAACCTTGATTCATATGGTGAAAGACCTCTTCCCACTCTACCCAATTTTATGCGCGACATAGCCGTGGCATCCACGGCTACATTTTGGACCGCCAGTTCACCTAAAGGTGAATTGGAATCCGTTCGGATGCCTTTCATAAAAGCAGCGATCAAAAACGGTAGACATGCACACATGGTCAGCATAACAGAAGAAATCGTAGAAACAACACTCGGCGGTGATTATAGAAAAATCGAAAGATTCACAAATAAGATACATTCACTTGCTAAAGCTGCAAAGAAGGTAAGGATCACCACGGAAAAGGGAACCGATCTTCTCTGCAAGGTGGGAAAGTACAGATGGGTTTCCTCCGCCGGTGTAATACGTGGAACGGGAGATTGGCACAATCTACCTGATGGTGAGGTTTTTACAGCACCCTACAGCATGGAAGGTGTCGCGGTGATAGACGGTACCATCGGCGATTATTTTGATGAGAAATTTTCATTGGCCGAGATCCAGGAAAATCCAGTAGAGCTGCACATAAAGGGAAAGGACCCTTCGAGATTGGTCGATATATCGTGCGATAATAAAGAATTGAGGGTGGAAGTGGAGAGTTATGTCGAGCAGAATCCCTGTTCGAGAAGCGTTGGCGAATTAGGTATAGGTACGAACATATACATAGACAAGCTCTGCGGCGTCATGCTAGTGGACGAAAAATACCCGGCTACACATATCGCCTTCGGCGATCCGTTGGGGTCTATGACAAAAGCGAAATGGAGCTGCCCCGAGCATCTTGATATGCTAATACTGGACTGTGACATCTGGTTCGACGATCTCTTGGTTATGGAGAAGGGTAAGTATCTCGTAGACGAGCTATGAGGTGCATTTGATACTCATTGTTAAACCCCAATAAATATTAAATACTACCTATATCATAGCTGGTAGTTGTCTGATGAAAAAGATAATAACATTCACGATAGTAATACTACTGATATTTGTGACGGTACCTAATGGTACTGTTGATGGTGAAGTATACGGAATATATCTTTGGGGGCACACCGTAGCAAGTTACGATGGTAACGCAAGATGGTACGACCCTGAAACCGGTGAATTCGGAGGGAATATAACAGTCATAGAGATAAACGATCTGGATATGAGTCCCAGGGGTGCGGATGATGCAATCAACGATCGGTTCGGTAAAGATGTAACATATGATATTTCCTATTACGAATGGGACGCGTCACCCCAAGAGGAAGCACCATGGGAGTGGAAGACAATTCCGGATGAATACGAGGAGAATCTGATATTTTTAGCCGAATATCAGTTCTACGACGAAAAGAACAAGGAATACATCAACTACACTTGGGCCACCAACTGGCATACTTTAGATAAATATACACCCTTGGATCCTCAGATGCACTACGCGCGCTATGAACCTATTCCAACTCCCGAGTTGAACCCTTACACTGATGAAAACGTTGGTCCCACATGGGTAAATCTATCCATGCCTCATTTCAAGTACACCGCTTCGACCATAGAGGGCGAACCCTTACGGCAGGGTACCTTCGACCTCTTCGAGAGTTACGCGGTTTTCGTAAGGGAGGAGGGGAAGGAAAGATGGTACTATATGGGAAACTCGGAATTGGACCCGAAGAACCCGCAGACCGACGATCCGTTACCTGCCACAGAAGATAAAATTCCTCCGGAGGAGATCAACACCGGCTCCCAGTACTTCATGGCCTCCGATTTGGAGCCTGAAACTAAATATGAATTCATGGTGAGGGTTAACTTCCGTACACTAGACGAGCCCAACTTAGGACACGTTTGGGGCTATGGCTACAAAGGCCGTCAGGAAGATGAGGGAACGGAAAGAACGCGTGACGGCAGGGCTGCGGACGGCGGTATAATCACGCCCTTTGCTGGTAGTAAAGGCATAGTATTCCCAACGGGATCGGCGGAACTGCCCTCGGAACCCCGAGAACTGGTCGCCAACAGCGGCATAGGTAACGTATTCCTCGAATGGCTCGAGCCAGACGACGACGGTGGTACACCCCTGGAATATTACAAGATATACAGGAACGACACCTACGGTGGATTCGTATATCACGCTACAGTATCCGCATCCAGCACCAGCTATAACGACTCGGCGGTCACGAACGGTGTGGAGTACACTTACTACGTTACGGCGTTGAACGCATACGGGGAAGGGCCAGCGAGCAACCAGGATTCTGCAGTACCATTGGGTGTAGCTTCTTCGCCTCAGAATCTAGTAGCCACGGGACATGAGGATTACATCCATGTAGAATGGGAGCCTCCGGCAACTGACGGTGGGTCACCCATAACGGAGTATTGGGTATATCGGGATGGCTCGTATTACGATTTCGTAGATGCCAGTTTAACATCATACGTCGATACTTCGGTGACCAGTGGTGTCGAATACACCTACTACGCGAGGGCGCGTAACAGCGTTGGACTAGGACCCCCTAGCAACGAAGCTTCCACGTCATCCTATACTACATCCGTCATATCTCTACCGACCGGTGGACCTTCCAACGGTTGGAATTTCATATCACTTACCATAATCCCCGATGAAACGAACATATCTGATCTACTGGATGACCCTGTTGACGGGATAGGAGGATCCTACGACAAAGTCATGTACTACGATGCGTCGACGGGTGAATGGCTAAGCTACGTACCGGGCAGGGCTGAACATTACAACAATTTGCAGACATGGGATAACACCATGGGCATCTGGATCCGCATGACGGATAACGGCACCTTGACCATAAAGGGCGTGGAGCCGGTGAGTACTGACATCACACTCCATCCCGGCTGGAACATGGTGGGCTACCCCAGTTCCTTCACTGGCAACAACAATTTACCCGGGGAAGTCACACTCATCGGTTATTTCTATGCGGATCACGGATACAACCTGGCCTACGATAACGACCCTGTGAACTTTGAGTTCGAACCTGGAAAGTCATACTGGATATACAACGATGCCGATGTAGCAGTGGTCTGGACGGTAGTTTACTGACTACTCCAAAAACCTCTTATATTTATCCCCATGGATGTTAGTGGTCGATACTCGCGAGGATTTCATTTGTCCTTTCAGCGTCTTTTTCTAACCCCATCTCTACCTGTACTTCCAAGGCTTTTTTCAGGTGGTCGCGGGCTTTCGAGTAGTCGCCTTTCTTCTTCCACATCAAACCATAATCTTGTAACAGGGGAGCCAACTCCATGTTTTCTTCACCCTCTTCAAGTAATGCTTTCGCAGTTTCGAACTCACCTACCGCCCTTTCCCACCGTTTTTGTTCGCTGTACACTATCGCTAAAGCTTGTTTACCGCATCCCTCAAGTTTTCTTGAATTAGTTTTCTTCGATAGTTCCTCTGCCTTTATGGCGTACTCCATAGCCATTTCAACATCTCCAACGGCTAACTCGTCCCGAACGAGTTCACAATATGTCTCAATAGAAATATCGGTACTGCCTATCTCATCGGCTATTGTGACCGCCTGCTTATGAAAGTCTTTAGATTCCTTGTACATACCTTTTTTTCTCATTATCAACCCAATATTGAACAAAGAATGGGCCATCGTTTCCTTTCCACCTATACTCTCGCTTAATTCCAGAGCCTTTTGATTGTAGTACAACCCCTTCTCCATATCTCCGAGCTTTATGTATACGCTGCCCATATTCAATATCGAAGTGGCCATACTATCTTTATCATCTAGTTTTTCCATTATCTCAAGTGCTTTTTTATGGTTGACAAGTGCATTCGCCGTATCTCCTCTTCTTTCGTGCACTAGTGCGATATTTACTATAGATGCGGCAGCGCTTCCCTTATCCCCTACCCTTTGGAAGATATCAAGGCACAGTTCGAAGTGTTCAAGGGCCTTTTCGTATGAACTGCGCTTGAAATAAGCCATGCCCATATTGCCATAGACCGATGCGAGGTTCACTTTATCACCCATCTTTTCGAAGGAAACTAGTGCCTGTCTGTAATACTCTAGCGCTCGGTCCAGATCGCCTCTTGAGTAATACACTATACCGATGTTAGTCGCCGTACGTGCTACACCCCTATGATCGTCCAGTTTTTTACGTATCTCAAGAGCATCTTCTAGGTATTCAAGTGCCTTACCATAATTCCCCCTGTACCACTCGACGGTTCCCAGGTTGTGGGATATCTCGGCGACCTCCCCATCGTCCCCAGATAGCTCGGCAAGGGCAAGGCCCTCTTCGAAGAGTTTGATCGCGTCATCGTAGTCCCCTTTCCTCATGTACGTCCTCCCTTTCACCCGGTTCAGCCTAACCACCTCCGGATCGTTCTCTTCAAGCAGCTCTATGCCTGTGTCGCACTCTTGAATACTCCTGTCGTATTCTCCGGTGATCATGAACACGTTACCGAGCTTACGATGCATTACAGCTTTTATCTTGGTATCTTCAGTTAGGTCAAGCCCCTTGTGATAATATTCCAAGGCATCTTCCAGGTCACCCAGAAGACCTCTCATGTCTCCCAATCGCTCCAGTATGTCACGCCTACGCTCGTCCTCACCCTCTTTGAGACGAAGCTCACCTACTGTATTCAGGGCTTTTCCGTAGAACACTATGGCCTGCTCCGGTGCAAGGGCGTTCTCCGCCTTCTCACCGGCCTTGTACGAATAGTCGTAAGCCTTGGAGTGGTCGTTGGTATTCCCGTAGTGCCGCGCAAGTTCATAATATACCTCGGGCAGATCGTCTCTGTAGGTCAACTCGTAGTACTCCCC
Organism: uncultured Thermoplasmata archaeon; assembly: GCA_964486225.1. GTDB lineage: Archaea > Thermoplasmatota > Thermoplasmata > Halarchaeoplasmatales > Halarchaeoplasmataceae > Haladaptatiplasma. Next base: position 5,275 of record CAZAMQ010000016.1, read on the forward strand.
GAGACGGTGGTGATAGGAATTCTTCCACCATCTGGAGAGACTATCGTATATCACATCCCTGAATATGGCATGACTGAATGAGTATTTGCCGTCCTCTTTTACCAGCATACCCGAATCCATGAGGGCTTCCATGCCTGTGGCACTATCACCTACGAAATCGAACCATTCAGGTATCCTGGAATCTATCTCTCCGCCCTCGCAAGACGCATATTCGATGAGTGCTATGGCCTGGGGTTCGAGTAGTTCAAGACGATGGTAAACCACCTCTTCAACGCTCGACGGTATGGTGAATTCGCCCTTTGACAACCTGTAAGTACCCTCTATCATCTCGATACCCCCCTCCTGCTCCATCTGTTTCAGCATCTCAATCACAAAGAAAGGATTTCCCTCGCATTCGTCGGAAAGTCGATTTACCAAATTATCGGGGAATTCATTGGGACTGTAGAGTCCATCCACAAGTTCCTTAAGGTCATGGATTGTTAGTTTAGAAAGTCTCATATCTTCCAGATATCCATCACTTTGAAGATCGCCCACTACCCTCTCGGTCGCCTCGCCTTTCCCGGAACGTCGTGTACATATTATAAGAATTTTCTCGGAATTGATGTTCCGAGATAGGTAGTCTATCACGAAGAGTGACGATTCGTCGGTCCATTGAAGGTCCTCCAACAAGATCAATAGTGGGTGATCATCACTCATATCGGTAAATAAATCCAGAAAACGGTCCGCTATCTGTATCCTTTCATTTTCAAGTTTTACCCCCTCAAGCTCCTTACGCACGGTGTATTTGATATTTGATAGGGTAGATATCTTACTCTGTACTCCCCTCATTTCCTCCATGTCCCCGGACCAGGCTTCCATCATGTCCGCATCTTCGCGTTCTATGTCTTTTACCGTTCTAGCTAGTGCCCGTTTCATCTGTGGATGTTCCTTACCCTTGATAACTGCTGCAACGTATATATGCGCCCCGTGTTCTATGAGTATCTTCATATCACCGTATTCAAGGCGGCCGAGTCCTCCTCCGGCATCCCCGGAACGGTCAAAAGAATCCTTCACGAAGTTCTGGACCGCTGAGAGCATGCCTGCAAAGATATCTCCGTCCATCTCCTCATCTCCTTCAGAAAGGGTATCTGCAAGAAGAAGGCCCGAATTGTCCACGGCGAATATTTCGGCGAAGGATGTTTGTTCTTCTTCTTGGAAGATAGGTTTTTCGGATTCTCCCTTCAATACGTCGGTGAACATATGGAACGGTCGATAGGAATTTATGTCCGCTGCACCCGTCAAAACATTGAATCCTTTACCTTTCGATATGCGTAAAAATTCGTTCACGAGATGGGTTTTACCGATACCTGCCTCACCGGATACGGACAGGACGGAACCTCTGCCATCCTTAACATGATCAAGTATGGTCGAATAGGTGTCGAGTTCCTCTCTTCTGCCTACGAATAACCGCTCTTCCGGTCTGCTTGAGCTCATGATATAAGGGATATGTATGGAACGAGGTATTAAACTATACCGTAGTTTTTCAAACAGAAACAAAAAAATATAAATTGTTACTTTTTGTGACTAAAAAGGAAATAAAGGGAAAACCTTAAATACACTTGCACGTATATACAAGTGTACAAAGGCAAAGGCAAAGGCAAAGGCAAAGTAAAAACATCACGATAATCACCCTCCCTCCTTTTTTCTTATAATTCTTGGATCATCCCGTTAAGACCATATTTCATAGATCTTTTTCCCAGCGAAGCTTTTTCGATATCTGGAGCTTTTCTAACACGTCCTCATCAAACCTGCTTTCAACGAACTTATCATTCATTCGGGATGAGCAAGCACTGTGGAACCTGTTATTCCACTATTTTTCAGGTTATTCATATTGATTCGATTATTCCTATTAAATTTTGCTCTGATATCATCTCAAGCCCCTTATGTCTTTTTCACCTTGATAATATATTTGGCATACTTTAAGATGAGCGGAATCGGTTTAAGCCCTGTAAAATAAAAAGGAAAAAAGTTTTAGGAGAGGTGCTCCAACTTCTCTTTTACCGCTTGGAGTTCCTCTTCTAGCTCGCTCATGTATCCTTCTAGCATCTCACGCTTCTCGCGCTTGGATGTGAACTTTCTCCAGTTTCCACTGTGGCTTCTATGATGTGAGTCACCACCACTGTGACATCCGCATGAACATCTACCACTGTGACATCCGCATGAACATCTACCACTGTGACATCCGCATGAACATCTACCACTGTGGTGGTGCTCTCTTCCATGGCCGTGTTCTTTACTACCTCTACCGTGTCCGCAACTTCTTCCGTTCATAGTATCACTTTTATACTTAGTTACTATAGTAAACTATATAAACATTGTAGTTTATCTCTAGATAGTTAGGAATAATTCGTATATTAGGTGAACACACATGACCCACAAAGAACACGAATGTTGTAAAGAAAATGGAATATGCTTATGCACTACGGAAGGGATTCTAAATATAATCTCTAAAAAATGGACTATATGTATAGTCAGTTTACTAGGTGCTAAAGAAGATGGATATAGATTCAATGAATTGAAAAGAAGGCTTGATGGTATAAGTCCGAAATCCCTATCTGATAGGTTGGGAGAGCTTGAGAAGGAAGGACTGGTAAACAGAGAGGTCGAACCAACCGTTCCTCCGGCTGTTACCTATACACTCACCGAAGATGGACACACCCTTAAAGCATCCCTTAATCCTCTGGAACAATGGGTAAACGAAAGAGATTGACTCAGTCCGCACCCAATTTATGTTTCAGATTAACAATCATCTCTTTTGTCATCTTTGAAAGGTCGAACTCGTGATCCCAGCCCCAGTCATTTCTAGCCGGGGAATCGTCGATAGTATCCGGCCAGGAATCCGCTATTTTTTGTCGTTCATCGGGTACGTAATCGACCTGGAGTTCCGGAATATATATTCGTATCTCTTGTTCAAGCTCTTTTGGGGTAAAGCTGAGGGCAGCGTGATTATAACTCATCCTTATGGTAATCTCATCAGGGTCCCTTTCCATGAGCATCAGGGTCCCTTTCACCGCATCGTCCATGTACATCATGGGCAGCTTCGTCTCCTTGCTGACGAAGCAGGTGTACTCTCCCTTCTTTATTGCTTCATAAAATATCTCTACTGCATAATCAGTCGTCCCTCCACCTGGTTCCTCCTTCCAACTGATTAGTCCCGGGTACCGCAGACTTCTGACGTCTAGACCATATCTTTCATGATAGTATTTGCAGAGTAACTCGCCAGCTACCTTTGTTATTCCATATATGGAGGTTGGTTCCAATATGGTATGCTGTGGCGTGTTCTCCATAGGTGAAGTCGGTCCAAAAACCGCGATGGAACTGGCCCAGAAGAGTTTGATATTACGTTCTGAACAAAGGTCAAGGAATATCTTCAGTCCGTTTATGTTAACATCCCATGCAAGTTCAGGGTCCTTTTCACCCACAGCGGAGAGCAACGACGCAAGGTGATACACATGTGTAAAATCATATTCATCAAAGAGCTTTTTCATCGCTTCCATATCCCTTATATCTCCAGTCTCTAGCAACCCCTCGTAACCATCCGGGATATGCCTGTGACCTAGGGCGATCACGTTCTTTTTACCATGCATCTCCTGAAGCTTGGGAACAAGCTCTGAACCGATCTGACCGAAGGGGCCCGTAACAAGAATTTTTTCAAGCATTAGATCAACTTCCTTTTTTAAATAGTGCTACATTAAGAACTATATAATAAGTTCTTTGGAACCATGATTGCGTACAGAAAAACGGCACACTGTTGATCATCTATGATATAAAGACTGTACATATCACAGCAGGGTGATGTTATTCTTCGTGCAAGTATCTATCATCTCATCGGGCCATATGGCCGCTTGAACTTCACCTATGTGTGCCTTTTTCAGGAAGAACATACACAATCTTGACTGCCCTATACCACCACCGATGGAATCCGGGAATATGCCGTCGAGAAGTTTTTTATGGAATAGTAGTTTTTTCTTGTGCATCTCATCTTTTAGCTCGAGCTGTTTCAATAAGGAGCTTCGGTCAACCCTTATGCCCATGGACGATATCTCGAAGGCGGACTCAAGAGCTTCGTAGTAAAATAGTATATCTCCATTTAGACCTCTTTTACCATCCCCCACCGGGGTGATCCAATCATCGTAATCCGCTGCTCTTTCGTCATGGGGTAAACCATCCTCTAGTTGAGCCCCTATACCCATGATGAAGACAGCTTCTTTCTCCCTACAAATGGCGTCCTCACGCTCACGTGGTGAAAGATCGGGATAACGTTTCAAAAGGTCTTGAGAGTGTATGAAATATATCTCTTCGGGGAGGGAAGGAGCCTGTAGTTTGGGATAACGAATACATAACTCATTTTCTATATCCTTCAATACACTGTAAATCTTTTTTACCGTTTCTCTCAATGTATCCAGATTTCTATCCTCCCTTCGGATTATCTTTTCCCAGTCCCACTGATCCACGTATATGGAGTGTAAATTATCCAAGTACTCGTCCGGTCTCAGTGCGTTCATGTCGGTATACAAACCTTCACCTCTTGAAAAACCGTACCGTGAAAGAGCCATACGCTTCCACTTAGCCAGGGATTGTACTATTTCTGCGCCGCTCTCAATCGACTTGATGTAAAACGTTACAGGGGTCTCCGCACCTGTAAGATGATCGTTTATTCCGGTACCAGCGGAAACCGCTACCGGGGCCGATACCCTTGTCAGATTCAATTCAACCGCTAATTTTTCTTGAAAAGTTTCTTTGATACACTTGATGGCTTCCTCGGTTTCCCTCAGGTTGAGTAAAGGTTTGTACTCTTTAGGTATACTCACCTGACTGTGCATAAATCTTTTTAATTCTATTGCTTTTTCCTTCATCAATGCAATGTTAACAGATAGTGATATATATGCTTATAGTATTTGAGCATTAAAAAGAGACGATAATATGGACTTGGGTATAGAAGGAAACACCGCGTTGGTGACAGCATCCAGTAGCGGGCTAGGCAGAGCATCCGCCAAAGCACTGGCAAGAGAAGGGGTAGATGTAGTTATCAACGGAAGGGATGAATATCGGTTAAGAGAAACCGTTAAGGATTTGCGTAATGTAGCTAACGGAGAGGTCGTGGGTATAGCAGGCGACGTCAGCAAGAAAAACGATATAAAAAGGCTTGTCCGGGAGACGATAAAAAGATTCGATAGGCTGGACCACCTTGTTACCTGTGCTGGTGGACCACCAAGCAAACCATTCCTTGAGACCAAGGATGATGAATGGTACACTGCCTATGATATGTTGGTGATGAGCGTCGTACGCCTGGTCAGGGAATCCGCGGAACCGCTTAAACTGAACAATGGTAACATAGTATGTATCACATCCATAAGCGTAAAAGAATCGATAGAAAACCTTGTCCTATCCAACTCGGTAAGAATGGCAGTCATCGGGTTGGTCAAAACATTATCCAGAGAATTAGGACCTGAAATTCGAGTGAACTCTGTTCTTCCGGGTGCACATGAGACATCTCGCATAGAAAATTTGGTGGGAAATGCTATTTCAAGAGGTGAAGTGTCATCTTACAACGAAGGACTTACCAAATGGTCAAAGGATGTGCCACTGGGAAGGATAGGTCAACCGATCGAATTGGGAGAAGTAGTAGCTTTTCTGTGTTCAGAGAGGGCATCCTATTTGAATGGTGTATCAATCCCCATAGACGGGGGCGCAAGTAGAAGCAATCTTTAGCTCTACCAACCTCTTTCTTGCAGTCTGGTTTCCAGTTCCTCTATATCCCGGCCCGGCATTGCATCACCGAGACCTTCCGATATCTCAGCTAATTTATCAGGATTGTCGAAATATGTGACCGCTTCTACTATGGCTTTACCCATGATCTCTGGTTTCTCAGATTTGAATATACCACTGCCAACGAAGACTCCATCGCTTCCCATCTGCATCATAAGAGCAGCGTCTGCAGGGGTTGCTATGCCGCCAGCGGCGAAGTTAACTACAGGCAAGCGCTGGATCTCACCCACTTCCATGACCAGCTGAACACTGACGCCGTATTCCTTGGCTGCATCCTTCAATTCATGGCTGTCCTTTTCCTTTAACTCATGGATGGCTTTAAGTACCGTTCGCTGGTGCCTCATTGCTTCGATTATATTTCCTGTACCGGCCTCTCCTTTGGTCCTCATCATAGCTGCCCCTTCCTCTATCCTTCTCAACGCTTCGCCAAGATTTCTGCAACCGCAGACGAAGGGTACGGTGAACTTTGATTTATCAACATGATAGAAGGGATCAGCAGGAGTAAGTACCTCTGATTCGTCAACCATGTCAACACCTAGGGATTCCAATATCTGTGCCTCCACAAAGTGTCCGATACGGCACTTCGCCATCACCGGAATATCTACAGATTCCAGAATCTCCTTTACCTTCTTCGGATCTGCCATACGTGCAACACCGCCGGCCTCTCTGATATCCGCCGGAACTCGTTCTAGAGCCATAACAGCAACGGCACCGGCTTCCTCTGCTATCAGGGCTTCCTGTGCATTGGTAACATCCATGATGACGCCGCCCTTCTGCATTTTAGCGAAACCTCTCTTGACCAGTTCGGAACCAAATCGTAATTTTGTTATATCTAAATCCATCGGCATCTTAACACACCTAAAGTGTCATAAAAGGGGGTGCTATTTGAACGTTTCTTTAATCTCGATGGAAAACAGAAGAAAAAGGGAAAAATAGATATAATATATATGCATTGCCTTAGCATATGACGATCGGGTTGATATTGATAATCATCGGCATCGTGCTGATAATTTTCGAAGCCAGCGAACCGGGGTTCTTCATCGCAATCCCCGGCGGTGTGATGATAACACTTGGTGTTATATATGTTGCTTTTCCAGACATGCTGATATCCTACTGGACACCCGTCATAATAGCAGCAGTGGTGATACCACTGATGTTCCTGTCCATGAAGATGTACCAAAAGATATCACCGCCTTCAATACCCACCACTACAATGTCCACCTCGTTGGTAGGAGAGATAGGCAAGGTACTCGCGGCGGTGGAACCAGATGAAATTACAGGCAAGATAAAGATAAAGAACCAGACATGGAGTGCAACAGCCGATCGTTACATACCGGCTGGCAAAAGAGCTATGGTTGTTGAGGCTAGGGGCGTCCATGTGGTTGTCCGAGAAGTAAAAGATAACATAAAGGAGAAATAATAATGATAGAAATAATAGTGTTTTTGGCAATAGTGATAATACTGGTCGCAGTCGTAGCGGGCAGAACTGCATTCTGGATCGTACAGCCGTACGAACAGGGAATCTACATCAAACTGGGTAATTATCAGAGGACATTGAACCCCGGTGTGAATATAGTTGCACCCTTCATATCTCAGGTGATCAAGATGGACTTGAGAACTCAGGTTCTTGACGTACCCAGACAGGAAGTCATCACCAAGGATAATTCGCCCACCAATGTTGATGCTATAATTTACATCAAAGTGGTGGATATCACAAAGGCATTCTTCGAAGTCACCAATTACAAGGCGGCTACTATCAATCTAGCTCAGACCACCCTAAGGTCGGTAATAGGTGACATGGAGTTGGACGAGATACTCTACAACAGAGAACGTATCAATACCCACCTGAGACAGGTACTGGATGAAGCTACAGACGGCTGGGGAGTCCGTGTGGAAGCCGTTGAGATACGGGAGGTTGATCCCAAGGGTACTGTAAAAGCTGCCATGGAAGAGCAGACCGCTGCCGAAAGGCAGAGGCGTGCCGCCATACTCAAGGCCGACGGCAGCAAGCGGTCGGCCATACTGGATGCCGAGGGTAATAGGCAGGCTAGGATACTCAATGCAGAAGGTATCAGGCAGAGCAAGATACTAACCGCCGAGGGAACCAGGATGGCTGAGATACTGGAAGCCCAGGGTCAGGCACAGCGTTTACGCGTTCTTTCACTCGGTGCGAGCACACTAGATGAAAAGGCCCTTACATATCTATCACTAGACACCCTGAAGTCTATGGCCAACGGTGAGGCAACAAAGATAATCTTCCCATTTGAGTTAACACGCTTGGTCGAAGGCGCTTCACAGTACCTTGGAGCCGGTAGAGAAGTACCCAGCAGAGAACCTACCGATATCGATGATCTAGAGAAGATAGTCGGAAAGGCTGAGGAGATCCTAGGTGTGATACCCGGCCGTGAAGATATGAAGAAGCAGCTAGATGAGATCGGTAAGGTTAAATCAGGTATTGATGTGGACAGAACTGAGGTAGAGAAAGAGGCTTCCAAGAAGGCAAAGGATGTGCTCAAAGACATCGTTGAAGAGGATGACGACAGCCTTGACGATATCTTGAAACTGGAGAGGAAGAAAACCAAATAGGGAGAATATCCCTAAAACCATTTCTTATTTTTCAACAATTAGATAAAGTTAAAAAATAACATACGGATAGCATTACATATGAACGATCACTTGTTTAAATGCCTTGCTAAAGCCGACCGAAGACGGATACTTTTACTGTATAGGCGAAAAGGAGATGCGTGTCTATACCATATGCAGATGTTTTCAACTTTAACAGTCGTTGGTGAACCATCGTTTCCGGGGATTACTAGACTACGGTTTGGTGGAAACGAAAGTTAAGTGTTTTCACAGGAAGTGAGAAAATTTACAATAGAAAAGATTCAACTATGCCGCCTATTATGGGGATATGTGTCGCTTTTGCCAGTAGGAAACGAAATTTAAACACACGTTTTAAGAGAGATACCGACCGTGGTGTTCCTTGCATTTGGTTGAGGATGACAAGATGTTCCTATTAAAATGATATTACGATTTATCAGTAGCTGTATCTTTACACCGCACGGAGAGACATCCCCTCATACATTCATCAGATAATAAATTCGATCATGATGGTCGGTATTTTCTGTGTAATATACTCTTTCTCCATTGACAACTTCGAAATACCTTTCCAACAGCTTCCTTGCATGCTCGTCTTTAAGGTTCCAGAGGTAAAGACCTTCTTCCAAAAACAAATCTTTCGAGACCTTTTTGGCACCCCTATCTCTGAGTTCATCTGGATCGTTATAGCGATTCAATTTGACAAGTAATTTTCCGCCGGGTTTCAAGATCCGTTTGAAGTGCGTCAATAGTTCATGAGAATCTTTCGTCATCATGTTATCCATGATGTTAAAAAGTAGGCCGGCATGGAAGTCGGAATTAGGGATAGCTCTCAACCTGTTAACACCTCCTTTTAGAAAGCGATTTGATACTTTACAGTTACTAGCATTCTCTTTACATATCTTGATCGCAATAGAACTTATATCAATGCCCATTATGTAGGAAGCGTTTTTAGCAGCAGCTCGGAGCAGTAACTTACCACAGCCGCATCCAAAATCGATTATCCTACATCCAGGCTCTGTCAACCAATCCAATGCTTCCTCCATCCATTCGTAAGGTAAAGGTTCATCAGCGTTGAAACCGGATGAATATTCATTGAATATATTATCCCAGAATTTTTCTGTTTCTTCGTAATCTGCCATCTGATAGGTTAGCATTGAACGATAATAAATAATTCTCGGTATCGACAAATCAAGTGACTGCGCTACAAAAACCTCTCGCAGGTATTATCAACTATCTCCTTGGACCGTCCCAGGTAGTTGGTCGGGCTCATTACCTCTTCGAGTTCTTCTTCCGAGATCATCGCCTTTATCGTATCTATCTCCATGAGTATCTCTTTAAGTGGTCTCTTTTCCGCCTCGGACTGCATGGATGCCATCCTCATTAACTCGTGGGCATCCTGCCTGCTCAAACCTTTAGATGACAGTTTCATCATAATCGCTTCGGCCATAACAAGACCACCGCTCATGTTTAAGTTCCTGACCATGTTATCAGGAAACACCTCCAGGTTAACGAAGAGTTTGTCACTCTTGTGGATAATATCGTCCAGAAGTATCAGTGTATGAGCGAGTGTGATCCTTTCCGATGATGAGTTCGATAAATCTCTTTCGTGCCACAATATTACGTTATCCAGTGTAGGATATAGAAAGCCCCTTAATGTTCTCGCTAGCCCGCATATGTTCTCCGACATTATGGGATTTTTTTTATGTGCCATGGTGGAGCTTCCCACCTGTTTCTTTCGGTCGAAGGATTCGGCTGCCTCCATTATCTCAGGTCTCTGGAGATTTCTTACCTCAGTGGCAAATTTCTCCAAGGATGCCGATATATTGGCTGCAAGGCAGACCAGTTCCGCGTATCTATCCCTACCTACAACCTGTCCTGTAGCCTCGTCTATCCCCAGCCCAAGATCATCCATGACTATTTTCTGTATCTCCTGAGCATGCACTCCCAGGGCCGCCCCTGTACCCACGGCACCGCTCATCTTGCCTACACATACCCTTTTGTGTAACTCCTCCAACCGGTCGATATGCCGGTTTACCTCGTTGGCGTAAACCGCAAGTTTCAATCCGAAGGTCATGGGCAACGCATGTTGGGCATGTGTCCTACCCACCATGATGGTGTCTCGGTGTTCCTTTGCCCTCTTGGCGAGTGTGGTACGAAGCTGTTGTAGCCCTTGGCTTATTAAATCCAAGGCACCTCTCAACTGTAAAGCCGTGGCGGTATCGATTATATCGTTGGATGTTGCCCCTAGGTGGATATATCTCTCGGCATCACCACAGTGCTTTCCAAGTACCTTTACCAGAGCCATTATGTCGTGCTTGGTGTCTTCGCGTTCAACCCTTTCCACCTCTTGCCAATCGATTTTATCCGTATTGGCATTTTCAGAGATTATTTCCGCTGCATTTTTAGATATATCTCCAACCCTGGCATGTGCTCTGGCAAGAGCTGCTTCAACATCCAGTAACTTCTGTGTATTGTTCTCTTTGCTGAGAACGGTTTTCATCTCTTCACGACCGTAACGATAATCAAGAGGGCATACTAACATCAGGTTCCCACCCTACTCAATTACCATCGCTGCATTGGTGGCTTTTATGCTCTTCAGTTTGTCCTTTTCCATCTTCATCATGGCTCTTATGGCGTCGATATTCTCAGGGATTATATCGCTCTCTTGATGAATGGCTTGGTAGTAATACAGTGTACCGTCTTTTACCTGAGTACCGTCCTTCCACACGGCTATCTCGTTAATGTCTCCTCTGATGTTTCCTCTATCCTTCGCCCATTCCATGACCTTAGCGGTGGAATCAATACCCTGTGAAGCTTCGAAGAATTTGACTCTTGGTGTATCTTCCCATAATCTAAGTATGTGATCCGTATCAACATCTTCCTTCAAATCCACTATAAGACTGTGTAGATGCATTAATGTAGTCGGTACTTTAACCGCAGTAGTCTGTATGTTGATGTTGGGTACAACGCTCTGTGCATCGGGACCGTGATGTGATGGTATATTTAGGACTGGATTGATTGAATTTATAGGACCTCTTTTTGTATCCCAGGGGTCCGCACTCCTTCTTATCATCACTGCTGTTACTCTGTCCAATCCCACATCTTTGTATATGGGGTATAATGTTCTCAACAGACCGGTGGTATTACAGGAAACCACTCTCACGTAATCTGTTCCGTAGGCATCGTCGTAATTTGCCATAGAATTGAATGACAGACCGGTAAGTTCGTGTTTTTCCCCACCCTGCCATATGGCTTTCACTCCAGCTTTTTCGTACACTGGTTTGTATCCTGCTTTTTTGGGAGTGCAGTCAACTATTATATCTGCCGCAGTTAAAAGGTCGTCTAACATTCCGGAAACATAGATACCTTTCTTCTCAAATGCATCAAGATAATCCTCTGATGCAGCGTAAAAAGGATATCCAAGTTCGTTCGCCATCTCAGCCTCGTAAGTGGGACTCCTTTTTGCAACACCGACTACTTCCATATCATCCTGCTGGTTGACAGCATCGGCTACTCTCTTGCCCACGGTCCCATATCCGTTTATTCCTACTTTTACCGACATTTTTTATTCCCCTGAGATAGGCATACGGGGTGGTAGATAAGAATATTACGGTCAGATGTGCTTTGCTAATTCTTTTTTCAAAGCTTCTTTTGGCAAAGCACCCATTATCCGATCCACCTCTTTCCCGTCCTTGAAGATAACCATGGTGGGTATCGAACTTATACCGAAAGCACCGCTGGTCCTTCTGTTCTCATCCACGTTCAACTTCCCGAAGGTTACCTTTCCCTGCATCTCCTTTGCCAACTGTTTAAGTACAGGGGCCACCATTCTACAGGGACCACACCATGCAGCCCAGAAGTCGATCACTGCCAGAGGATACTTTTCCACGAAATCGTTCATATCATCATCACTTACCTTTACCGGTTCGTCGGGCCATTTTTCATCCATCTTGTTCACCTTGGTTTTGCGATTAATTAACATAAGCGTAATAACAAGATGTAAATAAAGTTTTCGTGAGATAACCGTTTTCTCGGGGGGTAAGGGATTGATGTGAATTTTGATATTGCCAATCTGTTTTCAATAATGATTCAAAGGCTGCGATCGGGATTCAGTTCGGAATCACTCGTCTCCCACGTGATTCCAAACGCTCAAAGAATTCACCTACCGTGAATCCTTTTCGTGAACAAATCCCTTGCGTCCTAACTCAAAGGCCGCGATCGGGATTTGAACCCGAGCCAGGGGATCCACAGTCCCACATGCTGCCATTGTAGTCCGGGTGCGAACGCACAAGGATAGCTACACCACCGCGGCCAATAAGAATAATTTTGGCAATCGGATAAGGCAGGTTATAATAATACTTTTGCTTCCACGTTTGTAGATGTAGATCAGTACAGATCGGAGAGTATCTCCCCTACTCTTTCCTTCAAATCGAGATCATTTTCCATCTCAATTAAAAATATGATGAATGATAATCTCAATAAACGAGTCCAACTGATGTCGCTGATCTTGTCACCCGCCCTCATTATCCTCCTTTCCGTTTTTCTGGAAAGTTTTGAAAATATGTTGGAAACCTCTTCTATCTTTTCATCCGTAATATCGATTTCGGACCCCAGTACAGAAAGCGTGTTGAGTATCCATCTTGTTTGCTCTATCTCCCATAAGGGCACACCTAAAACACCATCCTCCACCTCATCATGAACCGGTGAAAATAAGAATATTCCCGCAGTTCTTCCGTACAATTTTTCCGGTATATGATGAATCTTTCTTTCACCACAAACCTCTACAAATCCCGCTTCCTCTAATTTTTTAATATGTCTGTATATAGTCGATTGATCCTTGTTCAAGGCTTCAGCTAGCTGTGATATTGTCATATCCTCCACCTTAAGTAAAGCCGCAATTTTATTCCTAGTCTCCTCAACACCTATCCTTATAACTTCAACATCTTTGATTATTTTTACGTCTTTCTTCATATACACATAGTTATAAATTTCAATCTTAATAAAGTTTTTGTGCGTCGATACAAGTGTTCTAAAATCATTCGCATTCAATATTTTATTTGATCTTTTGTACTTGCCTTTGCAACTCTTCGTTTATCTCTATTTCTAGCAGTAAAACCATCAATCTGATCCTCATAATATTAAAAAATGACATATCGCTGGGCTTTATCCCTGCTTCGATCATTTTTTCGTTCACAATCCTTGTATAACACTGGAAAAGTTCATATATATCCTCAGCCAATTCTTTATGCGCATTGTTTTGGTATCCCATCTTTTCCAACATTTTTACTAATCTATGGGATTGCTCTTTTTTCCACAATATACTACTTTCAGAAAGTGATTCCGTCTCTTTACAATGGATCATAGGTATGAATATTTCTGCGGTACGACCGTAAATAATCTCAGGTGTACGCTTGATTCTTGACTCACCTTTAACCGTCAAAAAACCATATTTCTTAAGTTTCTTAACATGTCTGAATATTGTCGAGTAATCTTTTCTTAGAGCATTTGCGATCTCATTTACTGACATATCATTTTCCTTTAACAAAGACATAATCTCGCATCGATTGTTCTCCATGCACACCTTGAAGACTTTCGGGTCCCTTATCACCTTTATATGTTCCTTCATCAGCATTCCCGTTCCCTTTATCGTGTTAACCTAATATGTATAATATAAAAATAAGTTTTGGAATGTATGCACATGCATGCATACGTGACCAAATGCTCATTACCGGTCGGACTCAAATTCATCAATCATCTCTTCCTCACCTTCGAGAGATATCTTTTTTATCTCCCCCTCGGCCTCGTCCAGTTTGTCGCCACAATATTTTACCAGCTCCATACCAAGTTCGTAAAGTCGGATCGCTTCCTCCAAAGGAACTTTATTTCGTTCAAGTTTGTTGTTTATCTCCTCCAATTTATTTAGGGCGTCCTCAAAATCCATATCTTCTATTTTTTCTTCCATTTTTTCACCTCTTTTACTATCGATACTACATCACCGTCTATCATCTTAATAAATAATCTGTCTCTAGGCGATATCTTCTCTACACTCGATATCACCTCTCCCGATACATCCATCACCGCTGAAAAACCTCTTTCCATTATTCCATAAGGACCTAAAGCATGCAATCTTTCCCTCTGGTTCTTTAGCTTTAGCACATATTCATTCATGAGTTCTTTCAGGTTACGATTCAGATGCCGTACGTTATCATCAAGTGTCTGGGTAAAGTCTTCTAGTAACATTTCCGGTCTTGTGAACATTGGGGTACTAGTAACATGTTTTAATCTCAAACGATAATCAGCAATGATGTTTTTGAGTGCCGTCGGGCCTTTCATGCGTTCTTCTTCTAATGATCTTATGAGATCTTGTTTCAAAGGAACGACTATCTCTGCAGCAGCAGAAGGCGTTGGGGCACGAATATCAGCTACGAAATCGGATATCAATACATCCGTCTCATGGCCTACTGCGGAGATTACGGGTGTAATCGCGTTGAATATAGCCCTTGCAACTACCTCTTCGTTGAAACACCAAAGGTCTTCTATTGAACCTCCACCCCGACCGACGATGATCACATCTACATCTTGTTTGTCTATCAATGTGATCGCCTTTGCTATCTGTTCTCCGGCGCCCTTTCCCTGTACTGTAGTAGGTGCTATTAAGATATTCATATTATTAAACCGACTTTTGATCACGCTCAAGATATCCCTCAGGGCAGCTCCGTCTGCGGATGTGACAATGCCTACCCGTTTTGGTAGGAGGGGAACGGGTTTCTTGTGTTCTTCGTGGAACAGCCCTTCCTCACGTAGTCTCTTTTTCAACTTCTCGTAGGCGAGGTATAGTATACTTATACCTCCCAATAACATCTCAGTGACGATTATCTGGTACTCACCCCTTGTTGTATATAATGAGACATTAGCCCTACACAGAACTTCAAGGCCCTCTTCAGGAGTGAAATCAAGACCACTGTTCGCCTGTTGAAACATTGCGCATCTTACCTGGCTTCTATCGTCCTTCAGTATGAAATACATATGTCTTCCTTGGTGATGAGTGAAGTTCGATATCTCTCCCTTTATCCAGATATCCTGAAGGTTGTCATCTCTAGTTAGAAGTGCTTTTACATACAGGTTCAAGTCGGTCACCGTATATATCCTTTTTTCGTCGTCTTCTTTTTCCATCCTCTCAGATGAAGATGAGGTTTCCACTATTTATATTATTAGGCGAGAGGCAAGTGAAAGTAAACATCAAGAATCTACAAATACCCGTACAGTGATCAACATAGGATGACAGCCGCGTTGACGGGCACTCCTGGAGTAGGGAAAACAAAAACAGCTGCCCTACTTAGAGAAAGAGGATATTCTGTAATTGACCTGAATGATTTTATAGAAAAAAACGGTTTTAAAAAAATCAAAGACGTACCCAGGGACACCTACGAAGTGGATATATCAGTTCTCAGAAATATCTTCAAAGAAAAGGCACCCGTGTGTGATATAGTGGAAGGACATCTGTCACATCATCTCGGTCTTTCTCCTATCATAATATTAAGATGTTCCCCGGAAATACTGAGAAAAAGGATGTCAAGCAAAGACTGGCACCAAAAAAAGATAGAAGAGAACCTAATGGCCGAGATGTTGGATGTGATCCTATTGGAATCTGTGACATATTCCAAGAAAGTGTACGAGATAGATACAACAGAGATGACACTTTTAAAGGTGGCAGGGGCGGTTGAAGATATACTAGAGGGGCGTATTGAACGGTACGTTCCCGGGCATACCGATTGGTCCTATTATATACATAATAAAGAAGGATAATGTTTTTACATAGTATGCGATTACGAGACTATGGTACTAGATAGCTACAGGAAACAGGGAGATGCCTTGTTATTACCCCTAGCTAAAAGAATGCAGCATATCAACCCGAACACACTATCATGGATCGCCTTCTTCTCGGCAGTTTTCGCGGGTATATTCTTTTACTTCGGAACCTTTCTTTTAATATCTCTCGGTGGCATCATGGTCATTTCGAGTTCTTTATTCGATGCTCTTGACGGTAGAGTTGCAAAAATCATAGGAAAGACCTCTATATCAGGTGATTTCCTAGACCACACACTTGACCGCTATGCAGATATATTCATAATCGGTGGTATCGCTTTCGGGCCTCTTTCAAGGCTATCTTTAGGTTTTCTCGCACTTTTGGGAATACTGATGACCAGTTACATGGGAACGCAGGCTCAAGCAGTCGGGGTGGGTAGGAACTACGGCGGGGTTGCGGGCCGTGCTGATAGACTGGTTCTTCTGATCATACTTCCATTTATCTATCTTCTATTTTCTTACTGCTACACTACAGACATACAAATTATTGGAATTACACTCGGGATGTTCGAGATACTCATGATATGGTTCGCCATCACCGGCCATCTGACGGCTGTGCATCGTGGGTTGGCTAGTTGGAAATCTTTGAACCGATTACTAGAGAAATAAAAAAGTGATAAAAGGGGGAAGGGTTTTTTATATTTTAGAGCTCATCTAGATCTGCGAAGAGGTCATCTTCGTCGGTTTCTTCTGCTTCTTCACTGATAGGTTCACCACATTCCGGACATTCCGTTGCATCGGCAGATACAGTTGCACCGCAGATCGGGCATTCTATCTCTTCGCCGGGCTCTTCCTCAGGAGGTTCTAGTTCTTCACCGCATTCTGGACATTCTGTACAGGACACAGCGATTATAGCACCGCAGGTTGGGCAGATGCCTTCCTCTTCCTCTTCAAGATCCAGGAATTCTTCTTCCTCTTCTTCCTCGAACAAAGGTTCTTCCTTTTTCCTTGACAGGACAGCACCGATTATCAGTACCACTAGTCCTACAACGATTCCGGACATGAAATATTCACCATAAACCCCTTTGGGGTTGGTTATGCCTAGGAACTCAGATGTATCTCCTGTTGATGTAAACTTTATAGCTAGAACAGCTAGCATGATCAGGATACCTAGGACCAGTACTACCATACCGAAATTCATTTGGCCACTGTCTCTACGAACGGACACATCTCCTTTCTTCTCAACGCTTCTTTCATCTTTCTTGTACATTTATTTGCCCTCCAATGGGGTAATTATTATAGTCCTAAGTGCATGGGGGTATATATATTTTATGTATTAATAATGAGGATTCAATCCTGCATGGTAGTTTCAATATCTATCATTGGAACCATACATAAAAATGCTGCCCGTCCGTCGCCTATATTAGAGTAGGAATGTGCTGCACCTACCGGTATGAATACCGCATCGCCTTTACCTACTTTATACTCACGGTCTTCGATTTGAACTATGACCCTGCCTTTCAGGTAGTACTGTACGTGCTCGCAGTTGCTGTGACTGTGGAGAGGCATAACCGCACCTGGTTCCATAACAAATCTGCGCAGATGCATTTTATTTGAACCCTGTTCTTTAGATATCAACCACTGAATACTGATTCCGATTGCGTTTTCAACTTCTTCCATTTCAACATTATCTGCATATATAACTGTTCCTTTGTTGGTTTTCCTTTCACACATGATATCAGATGAAAAAAGGTTATATCGTATAAAAATACTGCGTATTACGAAATATATATACATAACAGCTCCATTGGGTTGAACATGTCTGCCTATGATAAGTTGATCCTGATGTCAAGCCAGCTTAGAAATATTGAACGCACACTTTTTCTCCTTGCCTGGGACGAACGTACGTACATGCCAGAAGGTGCTCTACCGGGACGTTCTCAGATGAATGCAGGGTTGGCTAAGATCCACCATAATATATTAACCTCACAAGAAATGAAAAGATGTCTTAAAGAGCTCAACAAACCTACAATATACGACGATCTAGACGACTTGCGAAGGGCATCCGTTAGGGAGATGACCAGACGTTTTGAAAAAAAGTACAGTATACCTGATGAACTTGTGGAAAAGATAGCAAAGGCGGCTTCAGAAGGACAAGCAGTATGGAAGAAGGCGAGAGCAGCATCTGATTTTGAGATGTTCGTTCCCTGTTTGAAAAGGAATCTGGAACTGAAGAAGGAATCTGCAGAGTATATGGGTTATGAGAATGAACCCTACGATGCCCTACTTGACGAATACGAACCCGGATTGACGGCAAAAAGGGTAAAAAAGGTATTTGATCCCATGAAAAAAGGTCTTTCGGATCTAGTAGACCGAATTTCTTCAACTAGTTCTTCAGAATACGAAAAGTATCACAGGGATAAGATATTCCGTATTGCAGCTCAGAAAGAGCTGTGCAGCAGGATAGCCCGGGATATCGGATTTGACTTCAACTCGGGCAGATTAGATGAAACTGTACATCCCTTTACCGTAGGTATGGATTATGATGTAAGGATAACTAATAGGTATGACGAAAATAATCTAAGCTCTATATACAGCCTTCTCCATGAATCAGGACACGGCATGTACGAACAGGGTATAGATAAAGAACTGTTTGGTACGCCGTTGGGTAAATACGCTTCAATGGGCTATCACGAATCTCAATCCAGGATGTGGGAAAATTTTGTAGGCCGGAACCATCATTTCATGGATTATCTATATCCTCTAGTAGTAGAATATTTTCCGGGTGTGAAAAGCGTAAAGATCGATGATTTTTATCGTACTGTGAACCATGTAGAGCCTTCATATATCAGAGTGGAAGCGGATGAGATAACTTACAATCTTCACATCGCCCTGCGGTTCGATATCGAGCTTGGATTGCTGCGTGATGAGATAACACCTGCCGAAACAGAAATCATCTGGCAGGACAAGATGGAAGAGTATATGGGGTTAAGACCCGAGGATCCCGCGCTTGGAGTTCTTCAGGACATCCACTGGTCGTCGGGTGCCTTTGGTTATTTCCCCAGTTATGCTCTAGGCAATCTTTACGCAGCCCAGATATTCTACACGATAGAAGACGAAATACCCTCTCTTTTTGATGATATCAGCAAAGGTCAATTCATTCCACTCTTCGAATGGCTCAGAGATAACATACACTCTCACGGCCGTACGTATCTACCCGAAGAGTTAACAAAAAGGTTGACAGGAGAGCCACTGGACTTCAAATACTTTCACCGTTATGTGAAGGAAAAGTACGGTGAAATATACGATCTGTAATTAAATAAAGTAATGATAAAAAATATATAAAAGACTCTCTAAAAACCCTTTAGTTAATCGTTGTAGTCGGGATGAGCGTTTTGTGCTAGCAATTTCCTATTTTTCCAGTAACTTTTTTTGTTCATGTAAAGAAAATGTTTAAATATATGTAAAACCGTTCAAATTCATGGAAATATACCTAATATAATTTAGATGACAAAAAGAGTACATAATCGGAGAGAAAAAACATGAAAACAAAATCGACAATGACCATATTGATTGCTATGGCACTGGTGATCTCAGTGTTCGCAGCGGTACCCGTGCTCTCTTTTAGAGATGCAGAAACGGACAGCCCGTTGATGGAGACCAGTGACGACGTGGCTATGATAGAACTCGAATCACCTGTGACACCACAGGTAGAAGGAAATGAGATGTCCATCGAAGTGATGAATGATATGCAGCCAGTCTCACAACGTAGTCCTGTGATAAATCAGGAAAACTGGCACTGGATGTACGATGCGGAATGGCGAGCGGATTGGGTGTCGGCTGTTGGCGTAGGTGATGTTCACACATGGTACGGTGCTATGAGGATAGAACTTCCAGCAGGAGAAATTCAGCAAGTGGCCTTCTTCCATTTGGATGGGGCTGATTACATGAAAGGACTGATCTACACTGACAATGGGACAACACCCGGAGACCTTATAGCAGAGACTGACGAAGTCACCGATCCTCCCGTGGAACAGTGGATAGAAGAACCTATTGTAGACCCTGTTACTATAGATGCCGGTCACTATTGGGTGGTGATCGAGGTCGCCGATGACGGCTCATACTACCCCTTCGGTGTTATCGACCCGTATTTGGAAGATGCCGGATGGCTTAGTTTCGACGGGGTAGCTTGGCAAACCTTGCAGGATCAAGGACTTGATTACTCATGGATGCTCGAAGTTTACGTGGAGCTAGCCCCCGGTGACCCACCGGAGATTACCCTTACTTCCCCTATTGGAGGCGAAGAGTGGGTGGCCCATACCGAGGAAGACATAACATGGACTACAGAAGAGACAGATGATCCTATAAGCCATGTAAACCTGGAATACAGTGCCGACGCGGGTTCTTCGTGGACCCTCATCGAAACGGATCTTCCGGACACGGGAACCTACACATGGACGATACCTAACGAGAACAGCGTACAATGTCTAGTACGTGCCACAGTAGTCGATACTTCCGGTCGTCAAGGCGAAAACGTCAGCAATGAGTTTGAGATAAGCGGATTTCCACCAGTACCACCAGAGAACCTTATAGTCGAGCACCACAGTCGAACAGTACTATTCGAGGACGATGTAGAAGGTGGAGATCTGGGTTATATCACGAGTACGTCGCATGCCGAAGCAAGTGAGTGGGACATAAGACAACATGGAGCATCTTCAGGAAATAACTCTTGGGACTGGGGTGACGGCGAGTTCAACAAGGTTACTGACTACGGCATGCTGAGCTCGTTGATAACACCTGAAATAGAGATACCTGCAGAAGCCGACGAAAATTACGGTGTGTACTTAACTTTCCAGCACTGGCGTGATTTTGGCGATTATGAAGGGTACCTCTTCGACGGTGGAAATGTGAAGGTATCCTTCGAAGGTTTGGAAGGTCCCTGGTACCTTATCGGCCCCGAAGAAGGCTACGACGGTGACATTTTTGAAGACTACGGTAACCCATTGGGTGGACAGCCCGGTTGGGGTGGGGCATCGGATTGGACCACCGCCACTTTTGACCTGACGGTATTAATAGGTGAAACCGTTCATATCCGCTGGGATGCAGGTGTGGAACACTATGAAGGTGGTGAAGGAGCCGGATGGCGTATCGATGATATATATATGGATGTACTGTTACCCGACGAAGAAGGTACTGAAGATAACCTTCTTACATGGGACGCTAGCCCTGACGAGGACATTGACGAAGTCAGTCAGTACAATATCTATCGTTCGGGGGAATCTAATGGTACCTATGAGCACATAGATAGCATTGGTGCAAAAGGTTCTGCACAGTACAGATTCATCGATGTTAACAGAGGTACGGCAGACGACATATACTGGTGGTACATCGTACGTGCGGTAGGAGCAAACGGCTTAGAAGAACAGAACGAAGCTGCAAAGCAGGAACCCGGCGATCCGGGCGTGACTCCACCTTCCATAACATTAACAGAGCCCGTGGGCGGTGAAGAGTGGGAAGCTGATACACAGGAAAATATAACATGGACAACAGATGAAGGAGATTACACCATAGACTATGTCAACATATGGTTCAGCCCCAACGCTGGTGAAACATGGAATACTGTAGTCACCTACCTCGACGATACCGGTGTCTATACATGGACCGTACCCAACATACACACATCGGAAGCTGTGATCCGCACTCGGGTAGTCGATACAGCAGGTCGTTGGGATGAAGACGAAAGCAACCCCTTCGATATACTCGGTACACCGGTGGCAACCCCGGAGAATCTCACGGTAGATTATGCGGAATTCCTCAATGCGGATTGGCACTGGATGTATCCAACAGGACACCGAGAAGTGACACCTGAGAATGCTGTCGGTCTTGACGGTGAAGGACTTTGGTACGGTGCAATCAGGACCGAACTACCTGAAGGACTAATAACAGATATAGCGTACTTCGACTACGCTGATGCCGGTAATGTGACGGCGATGGTTTACACTGACGCCGGTACCCCTGTGAATCCAGAACCTGGGGACCTGGTGGCAGAGACCGTTGAAGTCACCGACCTTGGTAACATGGAATGGCTGGAGATGGCTATTGTTGACCCGACCTACATAGATGCAGATCACTACTGGATAATACTGGAGATATATGACCTCGGTGATGGTTACTTCCCATTCGGTGCAATTGAACCCTACGTAGCTGACGCAGGATGGCTCAGCTTTGATATGGTTGACTGGGACGAGACCATAGATTTCGGCCTTGACCTTAGCTGGACACTGGAAGCATACGTACAGGAATTCGATGATTTAGGCGATAGTGACAATCTGGTCACATGGGAACAGAGTCCAGACGAAGCTGCAGGGACGGTCAGCCATTACAATATCTACCGTACGGAATACCAAAGTGGTCCCTGGGATGAAAGCACGCTTATAGACAGTGTACCGGCTACTGGAGCTAACCAGTATTATTACTTCGACATAAACATGGGTGCGCCGGATGGCACATGGTGGTGGTATGTGGTCCGTGCAGTAGGGTTTAATTGGTACGAAGACCAAAACGAAGATGCCGTACAGGAACCGGATGCACCGATAGAGACTTATGATATACCACTCTATGCAGGCGGCGACGGGGATGGTTGGAACTTCGTGTCATTCAATCTGGCACCACAGGACTCCTCGTTGGAAGCCATACTCACTGACATAGACGGTAGCTACGATAAGGTGATGTACCACTCCAGAAGAATCGGAGATGAAAGGCTATCGAAATGGCTTTCATACGTACCCGGTAGAGATGAACACTACAATAACCTCGACACGTGGAATCACACGATGGGTCTGTGGATACACGCAACAGCCGACGACACCCTCACCATTGAGGGAATTCCACCGGTAAGCACGGATATAACACTACATCCCGGTTGGACCATGGTGGGTCTGCCAAGCGAAACGGCGGGCAACCACGGTCTACCGGTAGAAATTGATGTGATAGGATACTTCAACGCATCCGTGGAGTACAATCTAGCATACGACTACGAACCGGACCTATTCGTATTCCAGCCTGGTGAGGGATACTGGATACACAATCCAACGGAAACAGCCGTAGTCTGGACAGTAGACTACTAACCACAAACCCCTTTCTTTTTTTAATTTTTTCAGTTTTTCAAATTAAAAGAAGAGGAAGATCTTTGATTTTGTAGAGTTTTTTTATTTCATATACACCCTAAGACATGAAAAAATGATACTCTATTTTGTGAGAGTATTCATGCTGTGATATGCACTGAAAACTGAGATATTGGTAAAACTATTTATACTAATTAAAGTATTGGTTAGTTAAAGACTAATCGTCAATCTTTAAGCGAGTTGAAGTTTTAACCGGTGTAGAGATGAGAAAGAAGCAGTTTGGTAGGTATGCTTACGTCCTTGGCAAAACACACTCACTGGACATTTTAGAACTCATTCATTCTAAAGGCTGGAGTAAGGCGAGTGATATCGCACAAGAACTCGACATTCATGTTGCCACAGCTTCGAGCTATCTTGCTGAGTTGGAGGAGATAAAGATATTAGAGGTCCGGAGGGTTAAGGGAAAGACAAGGATGGTTCTTGAATATCGGTTAAAGGATCCGAAGATCGTTCTGAACCTGGATCTATCACAGGTGCAAACTCATTCCGACAAGAAAGATTTTGTGACTGATTTTTACATAGATATGTACGACTCTCTACTCAAACTTACGGAAGCCATCTATGGAAGAATGCCTCCGGACCTGTATAAAGATACAACCAATAAAGACTCTATGATCGAGTCACTTAGACATTTACTTAAACATAACGAAGAAAGGATAGGACTTATATCAACCCAGAGATTGGTAAACAGGGCATGGAAACCCATGATTGATAACTATGATAAATTACTGAAGGAGAAAGATCTTTTCAGAGATTTACCTTCGAGATATTTCGAGGTACTAAAGGAGGAATTAAAGTGAAAAGGCTAAAGAGTGGAATAACGGGTATGGACAGAATGATGGAAGGAGGTTTTCCAGAGGGAACAGTCAACCTTTTGAAAGGACCTACGGGTAGTGCAAAAACACTTTTCGGACTACAGTTCATTCAGGGTGGAATCAGAGAAGGAGAAAAGGGCCTGTTGTTATCTTTGGAAGAAAGCCGAAAGAATATACGACGGGCAGCAGAATCTTTTTCCCTTGACTGGGAACCTTATGAGACAGGAAGATCCTACCTTATAGACTATGGGGAGATAAGGCGAGGTGACCTTGAAAATTCCCTCATAAGTTTTCGTGAACTGCAAGAATTCCTGGATAACTTTCTTAACGGTGAAAAGATACACCGACTCGTCATAGATTCTATAAGTGCCATATCTCTTTACTATACTACACCGGAAAAATTGAGAAGAAGTCTTTTCGAATTCTCGCGTTTCTTGAAAGACAAAGACATTGTATCTCTTTTGATATCAGAAAGCGATAATTCACGAACAAATGTAGAAGGTTTTGTGTCCGATTCGGTGATAAATCTCGACTACGAAGATTTCGAAGGTGAATTCCGTAGGAGCATAAAGATAACGAAGATGAGATTCACAAAACATGATCCGTACAAACACCCCTTCCTGATAATGAACGGCGGTATAGACATATCGGTTGAGGAAACGTTAAGGTGATAGCTTAGATGCGCTTTGAAGAAGGAATGAAAGGTTTAATCGGGAGTACTATCCCGGGAACGTCATTATTAGTGGAAAATCCCCCTGGGAGGATCATGGACAGACTTGTCTTTCAGTTTGTTTCCACTCATCTCTTGAGAGGCGGAACGGCCCTTGCGATAATCTCAAAGATGCCTGCCGAGAAGTATATGGAATATCTTGAGAAATTTGGTGTCGATGTTCAGAACTGTGTATCTGAAAACAGACTCATAATCGTCGATTGGCACACCTACACGAGAGAGGTCATTATTGGCATCCAGGAAGAGGAAGGCATCATAAGATCAAGCAGGGACATATTAAACCTGAGCATCAGTGTAAACAAGGCCTTAAATAACATCAAACCGGTTGGAGAGGCACTAGCCGTTGCTGACTTCCTTGATACCGCGATTGATACCTTCGATTGGGAGGCGACTCACGAATACGTCCGCAAGATAATGGAGACGTTGCGTAAAAATAATACGACCACCCTTTTATTCGTTGGAAAAAACCTAGAAGAAGAGGTCAACACTTTTCTTCAGAGCATCTCGGACGCCATAATAAGATTGAATAAAGATAATGGAACCGGGGAGATATTCCTTGAATCCCTTGGCCTAGAGTATAACGATTCCGATAGTTATCATGTACGGGTTGAAGGTTTAGGCGTGAAATTTGAAAGAATTGAAGATGCCTACTTCGAAGAGTTAAACAAAATTCTCAAACGAAGAACCAACGGAAGAACCAACGGAAGAACCAACGGAAGAACCAACGGAAGAAC
>CAZAMQ010000016.1:31052-37753 GCA_964486225.1 uncultured Thermoplasmata archaeon
CCAACGGAAGAACCAACGGAAGAACCAACGGAAGAACCAACGGAAGAACCAACGGAAGAACCAACGGGGAATATACTGACACTGATTCTGATACTGAACAGATTAATAGAAGAACGGGCGTGACCAGCCTAGCGGCAGATGACGGTCTTATAAATGGACTCGGGGGTGTAGATGCTTCCTTACAGGATTTCTCAAGCGACCCATATCTTGAAAATATAAGTTTACCCGCTGACGATGGTTTAATAAATGGCATAGGAGCGCGTTTGGCGGGACCGACCATTGAACTCGGTGAGATCAAAGATACCTTCGATATGGGTGATCTTGAAGAACAGGAAAAACGGTTTAAACCCAGAGGGGGTGGTCCCGAATGGTTCAAAAAAGGTGTGGGAACGGTCATGATAATCTTGTTTCTACTTTTCCTACCCGTATTACTCAATGTCCTTTATGTACCCGTGGAAGAAAGAATATCCATAGACGGTAATTTTGAGGATTGGAATGCAGTACGAGCCTACTTCGACCCTCCGGCACCCCATGACGTAGGAAGTATCGATATCAGGGAGTACCGTTTGGCAACCGCAGATGGATATCTTTTCATGTACTTGAATACTGCCGATACACTTTTTGCTTTTGGAGATCGGGTCAGTTCCATGAGATTCTTTATCGATGTAGAGGAAGGATACGGCTATGATATAGGTGACATACGGGCAGAATATTTAGTGGAGATATACGGTTGGAACGGCGAGATGAGAGGGACCTCATTCCATAAGTTCAACAGATCAAGAGATATGAACGACTGGAATGGTTTCGTACACACAGGCAGCGTTCGGGTGGCATACAGAGATAATCGATTGGAGGCGAGCGTGTGGGTACAAGAACTACAGGACAGTAATGACCCTAAAATTTTCATACATACCATGTCAGAAACTCGTTGGGATTCCAGCGAGGGGCGGGTCGTCCCGGAAAGGGACTCTATAGTTGCCAGTGTGGAAAAAGTAGGGCCGCGTATTGTCGCTCCACAGGAAATTTTTCCTATTTTACAGTTAGACACATTCTCACTTTCAGGCGATGCGACTCTTGAATCGATAAACATAGAATACAACGAACATTCCGAAGAATACATAGACGAAGTAGCTGTCTTCGGCGGTACCTTGACATCGGTGGACCTCACCCATGATACTCCGATATATTACCTCTCCGATTTCAACGGCTCGGCTAGTCTTATAATTAACGAAACTCTAAACGAATCCATCAGTCAATATGTCTTGGCCGCTAGGGTATCACCTGATGCTCCATCTCAAAGTGCCCTCGGTCTTCACGTAACCAATCTCAGTGCATATGACGGTATAGCTTCTATACAGAGGACAAGGGTGGAAAATGTTTATGTGAACGAGATATCCCACGAACCACGCGTAGATGGTGCCTTTGCATATTGGGATGAACAACAGTTATGGGAAGATCCCTTTGATGACCTTTCACCCATAGGCGCTTGGAATCCCAACATCGATATTAGGAGTTATTCTGTAGCCGGAGAAGCAAATTTTTTAGTCTCTGTAGAAGGAAATATGCTTGGAGGGGCCGATGTACCCTATATACGGGGCAGACCACCGGAACTAGTGGATAGCGACGGTGATGGCATACCGGACATATACGATCCATTTCCCTCTGATTTCACCAACGACGGCACGCCGGACAGCGAGATGCTCACACCGGAGGGACTGCCCGATGTTGACGGCGATGGCGTTGCCGATCGGCCCTACGGTCCCGACCAATGGCTGAACACAACCATACCGGTTCACCCAGACATACCTGAAGAATATTGGGGGCGTGAGGTCAACAGATACATCGGACCGGTAACCATTCCCGTACGGACTGGAGAGGATTACGTACGAATATTTATCGATGCCGACACTAACAGTTCAACCGGTTACACCGCACCCTGGTTGAACATCGGAGCGGAGTACATGATAGAGATAACCGGACGCAATATGGCGGTCACCGGTGCGGAATATCTCCAGCATGACGGCGCACGCACGGACTGGTCATGGGAATTGTTGGGAGAAGTTCCTGTGGCTTTGGACTCTAAGAACCTGGAAACCGCTCTGGACACGCGATCACTTGGTATACCCGAAGACTTTCATGTAGCCTTTGTTGCTACGGATTGGCAGAACAATCTTGATACCGCGGTGATAAACAACCACTACCACGGTTTGACCAGGGGTGAGATGATGGGGGATAGTATAATGCCTCAGGAGGAGAAAGGACCTTCAGCTAAAAATCAGTTGCTCTATCTGCGAGACGAAGATGCCTTGTTGGCAGAGGAAGGGGATGATGAGATGAGTGTTAGGTTGAGGAGACTAGGAACAACAACACACACATGGACCTCAGAACCTTTTGCAGGGGATTTTTCAATATCAACCACAACATCAGTAAGATTGTATCTGGAACCCAGCGGAAGTGGAGCTAATAACCCTGGATTAAATGTTACCTTAAGAGAAGGAGGAGATACAATCGGATATGGTGAGCTTGGTCCGATAACAACTTCGGGTTGGTACAGTATTAATATGGCCACCTCCGGATCCACTATCCCCGCAAGCAATACTATTTCACTTGATACAAGGATCACAGGAAGTGGGGGAAATCTAGAAATGAAAATAGTTTACAATTCCCCGGAAAGAAACTCTCAATTGGTCATGTCAACTAACACAACCGTATCGGTGGACGATATATATACATTGAATGAAGAGGGAGAGAAACAGGAAATTTTCGACCCGGGTGAATATGTAGAAGTAAACGCCGAAGTTACTCATCCCATCGATGCGTCTTTGATCACGGAGACTACACTTTCTATATACTATCCCAACGGGACTGCGGTAATTGAAGACGTTGGGATGGACTTGAAGGAGACGGACAATGATCCTCCACCTTACTGGTCCATATTCAACCATTCCTTCGTATTGGGTGAACACGCCCCGGGAGGTATCTACGATATAGTTGTCAGCTCCGTAGATAACCAGGGTATTTCGTCCGTATCGGAATCTAGCTTTATCGTACCCAGCCATCCGGGGGTCATCGTGTATCCCGACGGGACAGCAACAGTAGAGCCTGGCGCATGGGCGGATTATGAAGTTTACGTTCAAAACATCGGAAATATGATCGATGAATACGAACTATCAGTAAATAAGTCTTCAAGAAAATGGCCTACCGTTCTTTCCCATGGTGAAGAAGAAGTAGCTGTGGATGAAGACGGAGACGGAACGTGGAATTGGGTGAACCCTGAATGGGACCCTGAAGATACGGGTAAACCAAGGTTGTCACTTGTACCCCTCGAAAAGTTACCTTTCACATTATCTAAACTGGTTGACGAGGATGCTAACGGCGATCTAGACACAACACTTTTGTACGCGGAATCACTAAATCACTCAGGAGTTTCAGACCAAGCGGTATTCACTACTTATACTCCCTATCCTTCGAAAACTTCCTCATTATACTTGCATCAAGAAGGTTACATTATGGACACCTTTATAGGTGAAAGTAATTCTTCTGATTATATTGAAACGGGTACTGGTTTGACTTGGACACAAGATCCATCTTTCGCACGTGATTTTAATATGTTGGATCGAGCAACGGTTCACATGTATATCATCCCAACTCTATGGGGATGGAGAAAACCGGATGTCACCGTAACTTTACTTGATTCCGGAACGGAAATAAGCTCATTCACCATCTCAAAGATAGAAACAGAGGGGTGGTATGAGTTCCCCATAGTTGCAGATACCACGGTTGAAGAAGGAAATCGATTGGAGTTGTCCGTCTCTTCTTCCACCAGCTCTTTCGAGATGCTTTACGACTCCCAAGAGTACCCTGCACGAGTAGAATTGAATACCGACACATATATACGAGTCGAAGAGATCGTCACGTACAAAAACGATACAGAGAACAGTGAATTCTGGGCGGGAGATACCGTGGATGTGTACACCAGGGTGTCGGATCCCTTCGGATCACATAATATCGCCAGTGTGTTAATGACCATCTATGACCCTGAAGGAGAAGCACTGGTATCCGATATACCGATGAATGTCATGGAAAACGGCCCCTTTTCGGATCTCGCCGGGACCTGGTTCGAAGGAGAATACGAACTCTCCGATGAGGCGATCGTGGGTGAATACATCGTCGAAGTAACTGGACACGACCAGCAGGAAATAGGGGATGATGATAATACCATCTTCCAGATTCCAGCTGATGTAGAAGTCGACCCTGACAACGAAGGGGAAGCACAGGCGGGCACAGAAGTATTTTACGATCACACCATAACGAACCTTGGCAGAGGTAACGACAGGTTCGAGTTGAGTGTTTCTTCTTCACTGGGATACAATATTACACTCTATGACGAGCACGGAAACGTGATCGCAGTGGACATAGGCGGTAACGGTAACTGGGATTATGTTGACCCGGCATGGGACTCCACCGGTTCAGGCAGCCCGGACACTGGTAAATTGAAGATGGGCGAATCAATGAACATAACTGTAGGTGTCGAAATCCCCGGAAATGCTGAAAGCGGACTAGAAGATGTGACCACCATAACCGCTGCATCATGGCGTGATCCCGCGGTATCTGATTCAGCTGCAGATACTTCAAGCATCCCCGAGTTCACACACATGATGCTTCCCGTGGGATTCGTGTTTTTCCTTTTCTTCGGATGGTTTGTCCATAGACGATTTGTTCTCGACGGATGCAGGGTGTCTGCAAAGAATACCCACAAAAGAAAAGAAGAAGAGATGGAACAGGAAGAGGTGATATCATGATAACAGTTCCTGATATTACAAAAACTAAATATACCGTTGAATACCCTCTATCCTTACAAAGAGGTGCCGGAAAATGAGCGAAGAGGCCTTGACATGCCCCGTATGTGGAAACAAGAATCCGAGTACGGCTGAGCAATGCAAGGTCTGTTTCAGTTCATTAGTAAAAATGGACGAGAAAGAGAGGAGTATACTTAAGGCGCTGCAGCATATCTCAGGTGTAGGCAGGCAAAAGGCACAAAAGATAATGGATTCCGGGATGACCTCTATAGACCAGCTGGAAAAAGCGGACCTAGATAGCTTTCTCAAGGTGGATGGGATAGGAAAGGCGACAGCACAAGATATTTTGGAAACCATTGAAGAATCGAAAAGAGAAGACGGGGGTTTATATCTGTGTGGCGAGTGTGGTGCATTCGTTGGTAAGAATACCACTAGTTGTCCCAACTGCGGGATCGGGATAGAAGAGGAAGTGGATGAAGAACCGCATGAAGACGACGGAGCTCTTCTTCAAGAAGAGATAACAGAAGATATGGAAGACGGAGATTCACTCTATCTTTGTGGAAACTGCGGTTCCTTCATATCCGATGCCTTGTTAAAATGCTCTTTCTGTGGAGCTGACCTTGAAGATGAAAAGGCAGAGGCCTCGGACACTACGGACGAGTTCCCGATGGACGAAATCGAGGTTGACCACGATACTCCCGAAGGAGAACTTTATCTATGCACCAACTGTGGGTCTTTTGTTAGCGAAGTCTCAGATACATGCACCTTTTGTGGCTTTTCTTTCTCAGACGAAGTAGATATGCCCGAAACTCCACCTAAGGAGATAGATGATGACACATCGGATGAACTAGAAAGAGAACCAGAAATGGAACTAACATCCGATGAATCACTATTTGATATCATCGAAGAAGATTTCTCAGAGGAACCGGAAGTGGATGACTCAGATCTTGAAGAGCTCGATAAAGAGATAGAGGAGGCACTTGAGAGAGAATTCGAATTATCTGCGAGTACAATTAGGGCACTCTCTCTGGGAGGCGATATCAAATTATGCAGTAGCTGTGGACGTATATGTGAAGAGGGAGAAAAAAAATGTCCCCTGTGTAGTTTCACCTTTGAAGAGGGAGCCATTGAAATAGAACCCGGAGAGAAAGAAGGGGAGAAGGACATCATCAAGGCGAAAGACACTCTTATGAAGGTATTGGACCTCGAGGAGATAGCTGAGATCGAATATACCGACGAAAAAACTGATCTGGATATATGCACGTTATGTGGTGCATTTTTAAATGAAGGGACTGAAAGATGCCCCATATGCGGCAGCCTTACATCCGAAACCCCTGAACTTGAGCTTGATTTAGATGAACAGGATATAGGTCCTGCTTACACCGACGATACAATATATATCTGCGATGCCTGCGGAGCCTTTGTGGATAGTGCGATGAAAAGATGCAATATATGTGGAAGTGAGCTTGAGTACGCACGAAGAAAAGTTGATAAAGAGAGCCTTGAAAAAAATGAAGACGTGACACAAGAAGTCATTGAGGCTTTCTTCGGTAGTACTTCAGGGTTAAAAATAGATGAAGAGATAAAGAAAAAGGAAGTCGGTTTTTGTCACTTTTGCGGGGCGATGGTCAGCGAAGACGCCGATAGATGCTCCATATGTCTCTCTCCTACAGAAGATGGATTAGACCAGATCGGTTTGGACTATCTAGGTGTAGAAAAGACAAACGATCATACTCACCCTACACATAATATGAAAGAAATAGAGAGCATTGCAGATATTTTAGATAGTGAATTCAATTTAGATGATAGTGATGAGGAGGCGGAGATATCGGATGAACTGATAGATAAAGAACTGGGACTGGAGGAAGCCGAGATATCGGATGAACTGATAGATAAAGAACT
>CAZAMQ010000016.1:37853-43162 GCA_964486225.1 uncultured Thermoplasmata archaeon
AAGAACTGGGACTGGAGGAAGCCGAGATATCGGATGAACTGATAGATAAAGAACTAGGACTGGAGGAAGCCGAGATATCGGATGAACTGATAGATAAAGAACTGGGACTGGAAGATGAAACCCCGATAGATGAATATTATGGAATCGAAGACCATGAATTAAAGGAGATAGCTGATCAAATATCTACGGATAATGAAATTTACGAAGGAATTTATGAAGATACCTTTACAGAAGATAGTGAAGATTTCGATGTGGATTCTGTATTGGACGAGATAAGTGAGATGGTCAAAGCAAAAACCATCACACCCAGTATTAGTGAAGAAACAACATTTAAAGATGAAGATGAATGGATACGTTGCCCCACTTGCGATTCGTTTGTTAATGAAGACAGTGAGGTATGTGGTGTCTGTAACCACAGTTTCTCAGAAAAGTTGGAAGGAGATATCACAAACATTCCTCAAATGGACCATGACAATTTAGAAGATGTAGACACAGATTGGATTGATGACGTATTGGAAAACGTAGAACGGAAGAAGAGACCAATACTGGTGAAAAAACCTGAATCACAAACATCTCAAGGTATGTTAAAAAATACTCTAGAGAGGTACAAGGAGTATGAGGTGCCCATCTCCAGTCTTTCTATCCTTGCATTTGGGGGATTCTCACTCTATTCCTATGGCGATTATGGCCTTCCATATATCATGAACATAGGTTTGTTAATAATAGGTATATTTTTTGGACTAGGTCTTTTCACTCTACTGGTTTTAAAGGACGAATTTTTTAGAGATTCGATTTATGGTCTTGTAGGCTATTCAGTCGCCCTTGGTATGGCTGCCTTCGTCCCTCTAAATATATGTATCCTTGAGATGCCCGTACCATCTGTTGCAAATATCGGTTTGTTAGGTAGCGCCCTTGGAGTTTTCTGGATCTTAGATTTTAAATTACATAATGAATACAGATTCTATATCATTTGGTTCTTCGGCATCCTGATCTTATTGATCGCATTATTATCGATTTACGCAGCGTCTATCACCACCTTTGGAGATCTTGCCTATCCGTTGATAATGACCGGTGGATTGGGAACGGTACTTGTCTTCGGTGGCACTGCAAACTGGTACCGGCAGGTAAGCGGGGAAAATAAAGCATACAGTCATATTGAAACCGGCCGCAGACATCTGGTTCTGGGGGATTATGAGGATGCTTTGTTATCCTTTGAGAAAGCTAATGATATCATCCCTGATGATTCCGAGAAATCCGCTGCGGAGTACCCATTGTACAGTAAGGGATTGGCACAGTGCAGTATGGGTATGTACGAAGAGGCCATAGAAACCTTCGAGAAGTTAGTGGAAATAGCCCCAGAAGGTGTGTGTACATGGAATAACCTTGGTATCGCTTACAGTAGAACAGGCGACCAACCCACGGCGATTAAATGCTTGAAACGAGCGATCGACATCGATTCGACCTATGAGATATCATGGAACAATCTTGGAAATACCATGTACAGGACAGGTCGTTATTCGAAGGCAATCGAATGCTATGATAAAGCCCTTGAGTTGAATTCAGGCTACCGAGATGCAAGTTTAAACAAATCTCAGGTGCTGGTAAAACTAGCAAAGCAGGGTTCTTGAGGTGTCACTTTTTTTCGGAAAGAAGCTCAGCCGCCTTCTTGATGGCCTCAGAATAAGTAGGATGCGGATGGATCGTATCTATTATATCTTCAGGTTTCAATCCTTTCTGTATGGCGATGGTTCCCTCCATGATCATGTCCGTAGCTCCAGGACAGACAAGATGCATACCAATTACTTCATCGTCGGCACAGACGAGTTTCGCCCGACCGGTTCGTTCACCGGTGGAGTAGCCTCTGCCCAGCGCGGACACCGGATATGAAGCTACTGTAACGTTTTCATAAGCTGCCCCGGCATCTTCTTCCGACAGACCAACACTAGCTATCTCTGGATGGGTGAACACACAGGCGGGTACGAGATGATCTGAAAAACCTTTGGTTTCTTGTCCGTTGATAAAGTCAACTACTATTTTGGCATGGTGGTATGCAGTATGTGCCAGCATACCCTTTCCGGTTACATCGCCTACTGCATATACACCTTCGACTGGTGTTCTCATAAAGTCATCCGTGATGACACCGCCGTCTTCGGCAATTATATCAAGGTCTGTTTCAGGGGGAGATGGTTTCCGACCTACTGAACACAGGATCTTTTCAAATTCAAGTTCTTCATCTTTATTTCCCTCTATGGTGGCCTTGAAAGATTTTTTACCGTTTACCGAGGATACCTTGGCACCTGTCATGACTTTTACACCTTTACGTTTCAGCATCCCCTCTGCCTCTTCTCCAAGGGACTGGTCCATCACCGGCAATAAGCGGTCCAGCAATTCGACAACTGTTACAGTTGTACCCATGGAAGAATAGAAAAATGCCATCTCAACACCGACGTAGCCTCCGCCGATGACCAACATCGATTCCGGGATCTTATCTAGGGTAAGAGCACCCTTGTTGGTCAGGATGTTCTCCTCGTCAATCTCTAAAAAAGGAAGTACTATCGGCTGAGACCCCGTGGCGATTATGATGTGTTCGGCTTCCAGAGTCTCTCCGTTTACCTCTACTTCTTTGTTTTTATTTAGCTTTGCTTCACCCTGAATAATATTTACTCCGCTTTCGCTCAATTCCTTCTCCACACCCTTTCGGGAGATCTTCACCGCTCGCTCCTTGTTCTTCATCACCTTTTTGAAGT
The DNA here is from genome assembly GCA_964486225.1 of uncultured Thermoplasmata archaeon. Taxonomy (GTDB): domain Archaea; phylum Thermoplasmatota; class Thermoplasmata; order Halarchaeoplasmatales; family Halarchaeoplasmataceae; genus Haladaptatiplasma. The sequence continues at coordinate 40,601 of CAZAMQ010000016.1, forward strand.
CTATACCGTTGAGTGTTGCATCGATCCCTTTACGGTTAGCCCCCTTTATGTTATCCACGGATTCCGCTGCGGACAACAACGCCTTGGAAGGTATGCAGCCGGTGTTGGTACACACACCACCGATGGTATTCTTTTCGATCAGCGTGACGTTAAAACCCCTTTTAGCACCTATCACAGCACTCTTGTATCCCCCCGGCCCGCTTCCGATGACTATTATCCGTTCACTCATGTTATCGATAGCTTAACCGAGATGAGATATTAATCGTTTTTGCAATGATTTATTCTATGTAGAGGAAAATTTTCATTCAGAAGCACTAAAAACCCTAAAAAATATAAACTCATATTTGTTTAAAAGGATGACATATATGGTGGCAAAACACAAAAATTTCCTTAAAAAAAATTGGAAAGGTGTGTATAACATTTTGTTTTTAGTTTATATTATAACTATTGCTTTATTGATAACATATCTAATATTTTATGATCTCCACAATTATGGTTTTAGGAGGAAGTTTTATTTTTTCTATTTTGGTATATTTAAGATTTAAAACGTGGGTAAATGCTTATTTTGAACAAAGTTGGAGACGGTATGATAAATGAATCTCCCAGTCGCAGCAAGCTGCGGGGTATAGGTATAAAATGAACTGTCTCACTTACCGTAACCTATCTTTTTAACTGCTTCTTCAATATCGTCCAGCACGGTGAGATCCTCTATGGTGGACGGCATGTTGTAGTCCTTTCCGTCGGCGATATGTCTCATTGTACCCCTAAGTATCTTACCCGATCTGGTCTTGGGAAGGCGATCGACAACAACTGCCTTTTTGAATGAAGCTATAGGGCCTACTTCGTCCCTTACCATACCTACGACTTCCGAGATGATCTCGTCGTGAGTACGTTCAACACCGGACTTAAGAACAAGGAATCCGATGGGGACTTCGCCCTTTAGTTGGTCTTCGACGCCGAGAACGGCACATTCGGCAACATCGGGATGTTTGGATACCGCCTCCTCCATACTGCCCGTGGAGAGCCGGTGTCCCGCAACGTTGATGATATCGTCCACACGACCCATTACGAACACGTAGCCGTCTTTGTCTATGTAACCGCCGTCGCCGGTGAAATAGTAACCAGGATATTCTTCCATGTACTCCGTACGATAAGCATCGTCGTCCTTCCACAACGTGATAAATGTACCAGGTGGAAGAGGTAATTTAACTGCGATGACACCGTGTTCTTCGGTGTGGATCTCCTCACCGTTATACGGGTCCAGTATCCTTACATCGTACCCCGGTACAGATTTGGTGGCGGAGCCCGGTTTGACGGGAAATAGGGTAAGCCCTATGAAATTTGCAACGATGGCCCATGCGGTCTCGGTCTGCCACCAGTGGTCGATGACCGGTACTTTCAGAAGATCGGTCGCCCAATGATAGGTATCCGGGTCCGTTCTTTCTCCCGCTAAAAACAAAGTTTCGAAACATGAGAGGTCGTACTTTTCGAGATATTTACCCTCAGGATCTTCCCTCTTGATGGCCCTGATGGCTGTCGGTGCCGTGAAAAGTGCCTTGACCTTGTGCTCCTGTATAACGCGCCAGAACTGACCGGCATCCGGCGTTCCCACCGGTTTCCCTTCGTATATTATGGTGGTCGCCCCCGTAAACAGCGGTGCGTAAACGATGTACGAATGACCCACCACCCAGCCGACATCGGAGGCGGCCCAGTAAACATCTCCAGGCTCTATCCCGTAGATGTACTTCATGGACCATCTCAGGGCAACGGCGTGTCCGCCGTTATCACGGACAACTCCCTTTGGTTTACCTGTGGTTCCCGATGTGTATAAGATGTACAGAGGATCGTTGGCATCAACCGGTACGCATTCTGCCGGTTCGGCTCCGGCTTCTAGTTCATCCCAGTCAAGTTCGTCCTCACCGTTCAGGACTGCACTTCCCTGATCTCGCTGCTTCATGACAATCTTTTCCGGTCGATGTTCCGCGATATCCATGGCTTTCTTCAGCAGCGGTTTGTACTCTATTATCTTCGTACGTTCGATACCGCACGATGCCGTCAATACCACCTTTGGCTTAGCGTCGTCTATCCTTATGGCGAGTTCCTTGGCAGCGAAGCCGCCGAACACCACCGAATGCACCGCACCTATCCGGGCGCATGCCAGCATGGACATCAATGCCTCCGGTATCATGGGCATGTATATCAAAACCGTGTCACCTTTCTTCACACTGAGTTCATTGAGAAATCCTGCCATCTTAGACACCCTTTCTTTCAATTCGTCGTAGGTGATCTTCTCCACGGTCTCGGTTACCGGACTGTCGTATATGACCGCAAGCTGGTCTCCCCTGCCCTCTTCCACATGACGGTCCACGGCGTTGTAGCACGTGTTCAATTTACCGCCTTTGAACCATCTGTAGAACGGCGGATTCGAGCTGCCGAGCACTTTGTCCCATGACTCGTACCATTTGATATTTTTAGCTGCTTTTCCCCAAAAACTATCAGGGTCCTCTATCGATTCCTTGAATGCCTTCTCGTATTCGTTCATGTATTGTACACCTCTTGTAT